>RECT01000442.1 GCA_007693875.1 Spirulina sp. DLM2.Bin59 | reverse complement strand
CACAAGTCTAATCTCTTTGAGGATGATGTCTATGTGTATACCCCAGGGGGGGATGTGGTGGCCCTGGCACGGGGGGCAACGGCGGTGGACTTTGCCTATCGCATTCATACGGAGGTGGGCAACCACATGAAGGGGGCAAGGGTGAATGGCCGCTGGTCGGTGCTGGATACGCCTTTGCACAATGGCGATATTGTCGAGATTATTACGGCGAAGAATAGCCGCCCCAGTTTGGATTGGCTTAATTTTGTCGTCACCCCCAGTGCGCGGAACCGGATTCGCCAATGGTATAAGCGATCGCACCGGGATGAGAATATTCTCCGGGGTCGGGAAATGCTGGAGAAGGAAATGGGCAAGGGGGGCCTTGATGCGCTGCTGAAGTCTGACCCGATGCAGGCGGTGGCGGAACGTTGTAATTACCATACGGTTGAGGATTTGTTAGCGGCGTTGGGCTATGGAGAAACGACGCTGAATTTGGTGGTGAACCGGATTCGCGATGCGGTGAAGGCGCAACAGCCCCTAGAGGCGGTGGAGTCCCCTAATACCCTGACCACCACGAGCACCACCATTGATCTGCCGACGGTGCGGGTGCCAACGGTGGGGAGTGATGTCAGTCAATATCCCATCTGCGGGGTGGAGGGGTTGCTGCACCACATTGCCGGCTGTTGCCATCCGATTCCAGGGGAGTCGATTATTGGGGTGGTGACGCGGACGCGGGGGATTTCAATCCATGGCCAGGGTTGTTTGAATGTGGAGGGGGTGGAGGGCGATCGCCTCATTCCCGTCAGTTGGAACCCTGCGGCCCTCCAGGGCAACCGTCGCCCCAATTACCGGGTCAATATTCAGGTGGAAGTGTTGGATCGGGTTGGGATTATGCGGGATATTTTGGCCAAACTCAGTGATCAGAATATCAATGTCTGTCAGGCGGAGGTGATTACCCATGCTGGTAAACCGGCGTTGATTAATCTGGGGATTGAAATTGGCGATCGCCTCCAGTTGGATCAGAGCTTTAACCGGATTCGGCAAATGAGCGATGTGTTGAGTTTGCGCCGGGTTTCGACGGTGGAGGGGGAGAAGTGAGAAGGGAAAAGGGAAAAGTCAAAGGTTAAAAGTGGGGAGTGGTTTTTCTCTGCTCCTTGGGGGATGGGTTATTCTGGAGCGAGAGGTTTTTCCAGAGTTGCGCCAGACATGATCAAAAATTGGTTAGCCGTGATTGGGTTGGGTTTGGGGGCGATCGCTCTTTTGGCCCCCCGTTCAGCCCAAGCCAGTCCGACGGATGTTCAAGGCCATTGGGCGCGGCAATGTATTGAACACCTCCATCGTCAGCAGGTGATGCCCGCTTTCCCCGATGGCTCATTTCGCCCCAGCCTCCCCGTCACCCGGATGGAATTTGCGAAAATTCTCACCCGTGCTTTTCCCGATTCCCCCTTGATTCGGGATTTTCGAGCGGATACCTATGTGGATGTTTCCGATGGGCATTGGGCGATCGTGCCCATCCGCCACACCTATCAGACCAATTTCCTTTCCGGCTTTCCCCAGCGTACCTTTGCCCCCCAGGACAATATTCCCCGCATTCATGTGGTGGTGGCGATCGCCTCCGGTCTCAACCATTATTTTCCCCAGCGCAACGCTGATCAGGTTTTGGGTCAAGTTTTCCAGGATGCGGGCTCCATTCCCTTCTATGCCCGTAACCTTGTGGCCGCCGCCGTTGAGCAAAACCTCGTGGTTTCCTTTCCTGTGGTGCGGCAATTCAATGGCAACCAATTGGCCAACCGAGGGGAAATTGCGGCCTTTGTTTGCCAGGCCATCGCCGGTCAGGGCATTATTCCCCCGAACTATGTTGTGGGTGTGGGGGGGGGACAGCCGCCACCGCTCCAACCCCTGCCTTTTAATCCTCTGTTTTAGTTATTTGTGGGGCCGGAGTTGCTGCGGATCGTCAGTTCAATGACATTCTCCCGAATCGCAATGTCGTAGGCACCATAGACGTTTTGCCCCAAGAGTCCCACACCCTCCAAGGCTAATTCATCGGTATCTTCGCTAAACGTGACCACGACATTACTGAGGGATAAATTCCCCACCTCCAGGGTTGCTACTTCTGCGATCGTCGTTGGAACATTGCGACCATCGGCCACCGTTGCCATGCCCCGCCCTTTAATCTCCGGTTGAATTGCCCTGGCCATACTGGGTAGGATGAACGTTGTAGAAGCGCCGGTATCAAAGAGCATCGGGAAGGTTTGCCCGTTGAAGGTGACTTCGACAACGGGAATATTGCCCTCTCGCCGGATAATTGGAATGGTAAAGACCTGCGGGGCCGCAGCGGGGGTAGTGGCGGCGGGGAGTCCGCCATTGGCACAATTCCAATCGGTGATGAAAATATTGCGATCGGCCAATACCTGGAGCCGACTTTGATAGGCGGTTAATTGCACGGCCTGCTGGGGCGCAAGTTGTTTCATTTCTTGCAAAATGTTCACCCCCTGCCGCCAGTTTTGTCCGCAGATCGCCTGTTGCAGTCGTTGGTTGAGACCATTGGCGGTGCTACTGGGGGGGAAAATGATTGAGAGGACGGGGGTTAAAAGGGCGATCGCCAGAACCCGAATTTTCATTGCGTTTTTTCGTTGCTGAAGGGGAAATTCTTTTTCCATTATGGGAACCCCCACAGTAAATCGCCAACAAATTCCGCCCACCAATCCCAGGGTGAGACGAAATCTGTTGACACCATTGATCTGCGTAGGGGCGTTGGCGTCAGCCTGCGGCACAAAAATTTTTCGCCCCTCCATTAACTAACGACTCATCTCTAGCATCCGCTCAATGGGCCGCAACGCCGCCTCACAGGTGGCCAAGGGCAGCGTAATTTCCGGTTGGCGGTGCTTCATCGCTAAATAAAGCTTCTCCAAGGTATTCAAACGCATATGGGGGCATTCGTTGCAGGCGCAATTTTGCAACGGTGGAGCCGGAATCAGCAACTTATCTGGGCAAGTTTTTTGCATTTGGTGCAAAATTCCCGGCTCCGTGGCCACAATCAAGGTTTTGGCATCGGTCTGCTGGGCGTAGTTGAGCAAGGCCGTTGTGGAGCCAATATAGTCCGCATGGCGCAACACCTGCGGCTCACATTCCGGGTGGGCAATCAGTAACGCTTCGGGATGCTCCACCTGCAACTGGACAATTTTTTGCTCCGAAAACGTCTCATGGACAATGCAACTCCCTTGCCACAGCACCATTTCCCGCCCCGTTTGCGCCATGACGTAACGGCCTAGATTGCGATCGGGGGCAAAAATGAGCGGCTGATCCGCTGGGATTTGCTCGACAATCTGCACGGCGTTGGAACTGGTGCAGATGATATCGCTCATCGCCTTGATGGCCGCTGAACAGTTGATATAGGAAATCACCAAATGATCAGGGTGTTGGGCCTTAAAGGCCGCAAACTGATCCGGGGGGCAACTGTCCGCCAGGGAGCAACCGGCATCGAGATCCGGCAAGAGGACTTGCTTATCAGGGTTGAGGATCTTGGCGGTTTCCGCCATGAAGTGAACCCCGGCAAAGACGATCACCTCTGCTTCTGTTGCTGCCGCTTGTCGCGCTAACCCCAAGGAATCGCCAATATAGTCGGCACAATCCTGAATATCCCCCTCTTGGTAATAGTGGGCGAGGACGATCGCATTGAGGTCTTCCTTGAGAGCGGCGATCGCCCCAAACAAATCCGCAGGGATAACCGGGGTTGCCGGTCGAGAAACGGTTGTAAACACAGTGGATATCGGGGGTAACGTGGATCTTGGTTTAATTATAGTGAAATCTACCAAAAATGCCAAAATTGGAGCCATGGCAGAATTAGCATCAGCGAAGCTCATAAGCAAAGCTAATGAATGACATCATCAATCCTGATCCTGAGAACCTGTTACAAACCGTAATATTTTGTTATAGTGAACACAGCGGCTTAACAAACTCATTCGTTAACTCGCCATATTCATAACGAAATCATTTAAACCATGACCACAACCATTCAAGCCCAACAAAGCGCCTCCCTCTGGGAACGCTTTTGTCAATGGG
>RECT01000146.1 GCA_007693875.1 Spirulina sp. DLM2.Bin59 | reverse complement strand
CACCACCCCCAAAGCCACCAATTCATCATTGGCAAACTTAAACTTAATCGCCCGCAAGCCCAAACCGGCCCGCCGTTGCAGTCGGAACTGATCCACCGGAACTCGCTTGCCGTAGCCCCGCGATGTCACCGCCAACACCCAAGGGCCATCCCCCACCTCGGTTAATACCTCTTCACTGGTGGTTAAATCATCCTCTTCCTCACCGTCGGTTTCCGTGAGGTTCGCAATGATCTGGCTGGGCAGAATATCCATGCCAATCAGTTCATCCTTAGCCCGCAACTTCATCGACTTCACCCCCCGCGTTGCCCGACCCAAAGGCCGTAACTGTGTCCCATCGGCGCGGAAATGGATAGCCATCCCCTGACGGGAACCAATGATAATGCTATCGGTGGATTTGGCGAGCCGCACCCAGCGCAGTTGATCCCCTTCCCCGAGGGAAATGGCGATTAGGCCATTGGTGCGAATGTTGCTAAAGGCGGAGAGGGCGGTTTTTTTAATAAAGCCCTGTTTCGTGAGCATCACCAGAAAATCATCATCGGTAAATGCGCTGACGGCAATAATTGACGTGATCTTTTCATCCCGGGGAATGGGGAGCATTTGCACAATCGGCACACCCCGGGCTTGACGGGAAGCGGTGGGGATTTTATAGGCGTTGAGGGAATAGACCACGCCGCGATCGCTGAAAAACAGCACGACATTGTGATCACAACAGGTGAGGAAATGCTCCACCGCATCATCTTCTTTAATTTTCGCCCCGGCTCGGCCCCTTGTGGCCCGGTGTTGGGCTTCAAACGTGTTCACGGGCATCCGCTTGATGTAGCCCTGTTCTGTGAGCAGAATTAAAACCGCTTCATTGGCAATTAAATCCGTTTCATCGAGATCCCCTTCAGCGGCGAGAATTTCCGTGCGGCGGGGGGTGGCATGGATGGCCTTAATTTGCTCCGCTTCTTCGATGATGATTTCATTAATCCGCTCCCGCCGGGCGAGGATATCTTCAAGATCGGTAATCGTCGCCAGGAGTTCTAAATGTTCCGCTTCGATTTTGTCCGCCTCTAAAGCCGTGAGGCGGCGCAGTTGCATTTGTAAAATCGCATCGGCTTGAGCCAGGGAGAGGCTAAACCCCTCGATCAGGGCTTCCTTCGCCATGGCACTATCTGCCGCTTGGCGGATCGTGTGAATAATCGCATCGAGATTGCCTAGGGCACTCAGGAACCCTTGGAGGATGTGATCCCGCTCCTGGGCTTTGCGGAGTTTGTAGCGGGTGCGGCGGGTGATGGTTTCGACCCGGAAGCTGAGGAAGACGGTGAGGAATTGCTTGAGGTTGAGCAGTTGCGGCTCCCCATCCACGAGGGCCAACATATTTGCCCCAAAGTTATTGCGGATGGGGGTTTGTTTGTAGAGGTTATTGAGGACAACGCGGGCGATCGCATCCCGTTTCAGTTCAATGACAATGCGCATGCCATCGCGATCGCTCTCATCGCGAATATCAGAAATGCCCTCAATTTTCTTGTCGTTCACTAAATCGGCAATCTTTTCAATCAAAGCCGCCTTATTGGTTTGATAGGGCAACGCCGTGACAATAATCGCCTCGCGATCGGGCCGTCCCGGCTGCTCCATTAACTCAATATTGGCTACCCCCTGCATCGTGATCGAGCCGCGCCCGGTCATGTAGGCATCTTGAATCCCCCCATAGCCGAGGATTTGCGCCCCGGTGGGGAAGTCGGGGCCTTTAATAATTTTGCACAGATCCGCCAATTCAAGATCAGGATTATGCACCAAAGCCACCAGCCCATCCACCAATTCCCCGAGGTTATGGGGGGGGATATTCGTGGCCATGCCCACAGCAATCCCTGATGAACCATTGAGGAGGATTTGCGGGATGCGGGCCGGCATCACCACGGGTTCCTGTTGGGAGCCGTCGAAGTTATCAGCAAAATCGACGGTTTCCGCCTCAATATCCCGAAGCAGGGCATTGACCGTTAGCGTGTGGAGACGAGATTCGGTGTACCGCATCGCAGCGGGGGGATCATTATCCACAGAACCAAAGTTGCCATGGCCCTGAATTAAAGGATCCCGCATCGAAAAGTCCTGGGCCATCCGCACCAAGGCATCATAAACCGCCGTATCCCCGTGGGGGTGGTATTTCCCCAAGACTTCCCCCACCACCCGGGCGCATTTTCGGAAGGGGCGATCGGGGGTTAGCCCCAACTCATACATGGCGTAGAGAATGCGCCGATGGACTGGCTTCAGCCCGTCTCTGGCATCGGGCAAGGCCCGACCCACAATGACGCTCATGGCGTACTCAAGGTATGACCGCGACATTTCGTTGCGTAAATCTGTCGGGACAATCCGATTTTCGGGGGAAGCCATAGAAAAAACTCCGTTGCGGTCACAGGCTGGCGAATACTGGCAACCGTAAAAATCAGGGAATAGGGAACGGGGGGCGGGAAACGGGGAACAGAATCTTTGCTCTCCAGAACTCCAAGCTATTGCCCATTGCCCATTCCCGAATGCTCTGTGTTGCCAGCAAACACTGGTGATGGAATGAATTTAGCCTATCCATTCTACCACAGTCGGGGCTTGGCTTTCCGCCGTTGTGATTCCGCCTCAATCCCTGATGGCCCAAGGGTTGAGGGGGTTAATCCTCCACCCGCACCCGCTGTGTCACCATCGTCATGCCATCGCCCCGGATCAGCACTGCTGAGAACCATTGATCCCCGGCATTGGGATCAATGCGGCCCCGTTTGAAAAGTCCCCCAGCTTGGAGGAGTTCTAAATCAAAGATTTGACGACTTAAGTAGGTGGGCGCGACGGATTCCTCAAGTACGCCCCCCATGAGGAGATCGCCATTGAGGGGTTCTTGGACAATCACATCAAAATCGAAGGTTTGCCCCGCCTGTACCTGTTCTGGCAAGTTAATATCCACATTGGGGGGGCGATCGCCCATGAAAATGAGCGTCCGTTCCGTGAGAATTTCCTGGCTCTTAATCTGTTGGGTTTGGGGGTTGATCCGTTGGCGCGATCGCACCTCTGAGCGCAACCGTACCCGTTGTTGGCCTTCAAAGCGGGTTCCAGAAATCTGCGTCAGCGTTTCCGCAATCAGTTCATCCCCCTCCATCTGCCAATCCTTTACCTGAATGTCATACCTCAGGCCGTTATATTCTCGCCACAGTCCTTCTAAACCTTGGGCTAAGGCACTGGCGGCTAAATTATCGCTGGTGGTGAATGTGGGGCTATAAAACTGCATCACCGCGTCAAGATCCTGGCGATTGGCAGCGGCCTCCAGTTGACTGAGGGTATTTTGCAACTCTGGGGGAATGGTTTGGGGGTTTTGGGCATGGCTGAGACGGGGAATGCTGGTGAGCAACCCCACAGTGAAGAGTCCCGACAAAACCAGGCGCTTGAAAGCAAAGTTTCCCATTGATGGTACGTTTAGTAACTGGAGTTCCGACAAACTCACTATAACTGATGCACCTATTGATTGCCGCAAGTGGAACGGGTGGGCATATTTTTCCGGCCCTGGCCGTGGCCCAACAGTTGAAGGAGGGGAAAATTCACTGGTTAGGGGTTCCCGATCGCCTCGAACAGGTTTTAATTCGCCCCCATTATCCCCTCCACACAATCACGGTGAGCGGCTTTCAAGGGCGGCCGGGCCTCCATTCCTTCAAAATTTTACAACGGCTGATCTTTGCCACCCGTCGTGTCCAGCAATTGATCCGAGAGCATCACATTGAAGCGGTATTTACCACCGGGGGGTATATTGCGGCTCCGGCGATTTTGGCGGCCCGTTGGGCAGGGATTCCGGTGGTTTTGCATGAATCCAACGCCATTCCGGGGAAGGTGACGCGGTTGTTAGCCCGTTTGTGTACTCAGGTCGCTGTGGGGTTGCCCGATGCAGCCCAATATTTACCCCGTCGTAAAACCCGCTGGACGAGTACGCCAGTGCGAACCCATTTCCTCGCGCCTCAACCCCTAGATTTTCCCATTCCTGAAGCTGCGCCGCTGTTGGTGATTGTGGGAGGATCCCAGGGGGCGGTGGGGGTG
>RECT01000235.1 GCA_007693875.1 Spirulina sp. DLM2.Bin59 | reverse complement strand
AGACCGTTGGGCCAGTTGCGCTTGGGCAAAGGCTCGCACTTGGGGATCATTGTCGTTTTCGGCGCGATCGCCCACGAATTCCCAGGTTTGCGGTACGTCGGCATATTGCTCAATCATCACCGTTAGGGCGCAGAGGCGGGGGTTGATTTCATCGGGGGTTTGGCGGCGGAAGCGATCGGCAAAGGCACATTTAGAAAGAATTTCGTAAACATTAAAAGCATCCCGCCAACCCCGTGCTAGCTCCTGCACCGCCAGGGCGCGAATCATTGGGTTTTGGGCATATTGGGCGTAGGTTTTAAACCAATTGAGGGTTTCAATTTCGGCTTTGCCGTAGTGGGCCAGGGCGCGGATCGCCACAGAAAGCACCCCCGGATCCGTTTCGGTTTGGATCCAATCCTTGAGGTCTTCTAAAAATTTGGGGGCTGTGTTGAGGTGGGGGAGTGCCGTTTGCAGGGCGATCGCCCGTTGGCGGGGTTCGGTCATCCCTGTTAATGTTGCCAGGGTAACGGTGGCGGGAGAATCAGTAGACATGGGCGTAGATACAAGATGGGGCAGCATTGAGCAACATTCTAAAGCCAAACCCATCAAAGCCCCATAAAAAAGGGGAGTGATTCTCCCATGGAGAGGCTGCGCCAATGCCCCCCCCTTTTTTATGGGTTGAAAAACCCTAGGAGGGACGATGGCCTTGGGTGCGATCGCGCTTGACGCGGTTATGGGCCGCCGTTACGGACATATCCACCGGAAACCCCGCAATGGGAATCACCTGATACCGCCGTTCCGCTTCCAGTTGTTTTAACTCCGTATAGTCCACCCAATGGATACAGTTTACCGGGCAGGTATCAATGGCCTCGGTAATTAACCCCTCGGGATCGCCATCCTGACGAATGGCTCGGGCTCGCCCATAGTCCGGCTCAATATAAAACGTATTCGGGGCCGTGTGGGCGCAGTGCTTACAACCAATACAGGTAATTTCGTCCACATAGACCCCTTTTTGACGCAATGCGCCCCCTAACTCCGGTTCAAAGCCAGTGCGATCGGGGGTATCCCGAAAAATCCCCCCCAATTCCGGCTCTAAGCCCGTCGGTTGTGAACCTGCGTCAAAATCCGCCATGATTATGCACCCCAACGCTGAACAACGAGACGGATCGAACCATCTTGGTTATTTTTTTCTTCTGTGATTTGAAACCCCTGTTTCTCGGTTTCCGCCAGCACCGTGTGGTAGGCATAACGTTGCGTCACCCGTTGCAGGAAGCCCTCCACGGAGAGGGGCTGTTGCCAATATTGCAGGTCAGCAACCATCTCATAGGCCTGTCCATTCCAACTGAAACCGATGTCGTAGTGATTCTTTTGTTCCACCACCACATCAGCGGTATGGGTTTGGCCTTGGTAGCCCCGCACAGCACTGGGGCCATTTTTCCAATCAATATCGAGATCGCTGAGGGCAGCTTTCAGGGAGGTTAAATTGCGAATTTGGGTTTTAACGGTGCTGAAATGGGACATGGTTGGCTCAAAGGATAAAAGTGGGAAATTGGAAAACAGTGAATGCTAAAGTTACCACTGGCCCCAATCGGTTTGTTGTTGGGTAACGGTGGTGGCTGATTCCTCGACGGTGGCATAGTAATCAGCAGTGGTCTCGGTGGCAACGACGCGGCCCAATTGGGCCTCAATGGCGGCTGTCACCTCTTGGCAGGATTTGCCAACAATGCCTGTCACGGTCTCCAGGACACGGCCGTCCGGATAAATGACAAACTCTAGGGTTTCCATGGTCATCGGAAAATTGTCCTTGACGAAAATGGATGAGCCCCCTCCCCAAGGGGAGAGCTTTTCCCCTTAGGGTTTAACGCACCTTCAGGGGTTAGGGGTGTTAATAGTTTGTAAATCTTAACAAAATTTATAATTATCGTCATCAAACACTCCATGGGCCGATAGGGGAGCCGTCCCCTCCCCACCGGGGAACTGGCGATGCTGGAGTGGCCCGTTGCAACTGGGCAGAGCGTTGCAAAACTTAACCTTTGTGGGCATCAGCGACGCGGCCCCTGGGTTTGAGGTTAAGCCAAGGGTTCTATGTTGGTTATTCGCTGATATCCCCTGAACCCAAGGGGCTTTACGCATCACGAACCGTAAAACGCCGCCATATTGATAACGACCCCACTCAACCCCAGGATCCCTAAGGGCATCAGCCGCTGCATCGGCGAGAGGGAACACCGCAACTGGATCAGGTGTTGAAGATATTCCACATACTGCTTCCAGGTGACTTTACTTTCCCCCCGGGCTCGCTCCTGAAACACATAGCCCACTTCCCTAATCCACCGAATCCGCCCCCTTGCTGCCACCTCAACGAGGATTTTGTACCCGACAGGACTCATGATCTGTTGGGCGATCGCCCCCCGCCGCACGATGAAATAGCCGCTCATTGGGTCAGAAAGGCGGCCCAATACTTCCGGCAAAATCAGCAGCCCCAGGATCTGCGCCCCACGGGACAGACAGCGACGTGCCAAGCTCCATTCACTGACACCGCCCCCTTCAATATGGCGACTTCCCACCGCTAAATCTGCCCCCCGGACTATTTCCTGCCACAGGTCTAATAAAACTTGGGGGGGGTGTTGTAAATCCGCATCAATGACACCTAAGATATTCCCCCGTGCTGCCTGCCAACCACGAATTACCGCTGTGGATAGACCCTTTTCTGTTTGGCGGCGCATCACCTGTAATTGGGGGTATGCCGGCATTAACTGTGCCGCCACCTGCCAAGTACCATCGGGACTATCATCATCAACAACAATTAATTCATAGGCTCCTGGCAGCACTGGATCAAGCAAATCTGTCAAAATCTGCACAATTTTGGGAATGTTATCTCGCTCTTGATACGTGGGTAAGATCAGCGAAAATTGCAGTAGTAGTTCTGAAGATGTTGTAGGGGGAACCAGGAAAACACCAGTAGGAACAGTTAAGAAATTAGGATTCATGGTTTTAAACGCAATGAAGTTATTTATTGGCATTGACGGCGGCGCAACAAAAACCATTGCCAGGGTGGAACGGGAGGATGGGACATTGCTGGGCATTGGCAAAGCGGGCCCGGCAAATATTCGCCTTGATCCCCTGGGGGCCTGGGCTTCGATTCAAAAGGCGATCGCCGCTGGGGCCCACCCCATCCCCCTCGCTGATCCCCAATATCAATGGCATTGTGGCGCAGGTTTGGCGGGAACCCAAGTGCCAGAAGCGATCGCTGGCTTCCTTGCCCTTGACCATCCCTTTCCTCACTTTTACATCCATTCCGACGGCTATACCTCCTGTTTAGGGGCCCATGGTGGGGCGAATGGGGCAGTGATTGCCATTGGTACAGGGGTAGTCGCCTATCAGATTGAGGGGGAGCAAGTAACGCGGGTTAGCGGTTGGGGGTTTCCCCAGGGGGATGAGGGCAGTGGGGCTTGGTTGGGGTTGGCGGCCCTTCAGCAAACGCTGCAATGGTGGGATGGCCGCCGCCGGGAAACACCGCTGGTCGCCCGGGTGTTTGGTCATTTCCAACGGGATGGCGAGGCTTTAATTCGCTGGGCTAATACTGCCCAATCCCAGCAATTTGCCCAACTGGCTCCCCTCGTCATCGCCACCGCTCAAGGGGGAGATGAGGGGGCGATCGCCCTGCTGACGGAAGCGGGGGAGGAAATTGGCAAGATTTGGCAGGCCCTAGTTGCCCGACAAGAAAAACCGTTGCCCTGTAGCCTTTTGGGGGGGTTAGCAGCACCCCTAATGCCCTATTTGCCGACAGAATTGCGATCGCACCTTGTCCCCCCCCAAGGGGATGCGGCCCAAGGGGGGGTTATTTTTGCCCGTCGGGAGGCGACCCGTGCAACTGCTTGAGGAGATGGCTGAGTTCCGGGATGATCAGGCGATCGAGGGCAAGGGTAACGGCGGCGGTGGAGCCGGGTAAAATAAACACCAAGGTTTTGCCCATGATTCCCCCCAAAGCCTGGGATGTCATCGCCCGGGAACCCACAGCCTCGAAACTCAACATCCGAAACAACTCCCCAAAGCCAGGGATGATCTG
>RECT01000196.1 GCA_007693875.1 Spirulina sp. DLM2.Bin59 | reverse complement strand
GCTATGACGACTAAGACCCCACCGCTCCTTGACCCCCACCTGCCTGCGGTGAGGTAGGGGAGTGCGTCGCTATTTTTGTTCAACATGGCGCTAAAAGCTTCAATGCTGGGCAAAGTTCAGCAGCGGTCAATGAAAAACCCCGCTTCTGTTGAGGAAGCGGGGCAAAGCAGGATCAGCTTTGACATTCAGGCGGGAGCCGTTCGCAAGGGCAGCCTGTCACCGCTTCGGGAGGAGAGAATCAAGATGGGCAGTTTGCCGGGTTTGGCGTGATCCGGTGGGAGCATCCCCTTTACTCCCAAAATGAGGGCAAAAATGTCCCAAGGGCAAATCTCACCCCAGAGGCGATCGCCCACAGTCCGGAGATGGAGAAAATTAGGGGTTGCATTCAAACTGAGCATCACGTTCTCCCCAGCCCAAGGGGCAAGCTAAAAGTTCAACAAATTTAACAACGGCGTTCGGAACCAATGTTTTTCTATACTACACTTGTAATATCTCAATGTCTACATTTTTTTTGGAGGAATTTCCCACCATGCGCACGTTAACCCGCACAGCCACCACCGAGATGGAAGTGACGAGCATTCGTTTAGAGCGTGAATTGAAGGATAAACTCAAAGCCCTCTGTGGCAATACCGGCTATCAAGCCTTGATCAGAGATGTGCTCTGGAGCTACGTCCAACAAAAATCCGGCGACTACCGCCCCCAGTTTTCCCGCCAAGACCTCCGGGCTGCCGTGGAGGCGATCGCCCAAACCGATCAACATTGCATCCTCACCGGCACACCGATCCCCGAAAATTCCCCCATGCTCTTGGGGCTGACCACCGCCGGGGATTTTGTCCCCCTCAGCCCCGATAGCCTCCAAGATTAACCCCCACATCAGGGAGACGAGTCTGCCCCCTCCGGGAGCGTACAATAAAAAGTCCATGCTCATTTTTTGGACTCTTTGCAGGAAAACCCCCGATGCTGACAGCCACCACCACCCAAGACCCCTTAATCATTGCCGATCGCCCCTTTACCTCCCGATTGATGACCGGAACCGGCAAATACCGCGACTTTGCCACCATGGGGGACAGCATTGCCGCCAGTGGTTGCGAAATCGTTACCGTTGCCGTGCGCCGCGTCCAAACCCAAGCCCCCGGCCATGAAGGATTAGCGGAAGCCATCGATTGGGGCAAAATTTGGATGCTCCCCAATACCGCCGGTTGTGCCACCGCTGAAGATGCGATCCGCGTTGCCCGCCTCGGTCGGGAAATGGCCAAACTCCTGGGCCAGGAAGATAACAACTTTGTGAAATTAGAAGTGATTCCCGATAGTAAATACCTATTGCCCGATCCCATCGGCACATTAACCGCCGCCGAGCAGTTGGTGAAAGAAGGGTTTGCCGTTTTGCCCTATATCAACGCCGACCCCCTCCTAGCCAAACGGTTAGAGGAAGTGGGCTGTGCAACGGTGATGCCCCTGGGTTCCCCCATTGGTTCGGGGCAGGGGCTGAAAAACTTGGCCAATATTCAAATCATTATCGAGCAATCCCAAGTGCCGGTGATTGTCGATGCGGGGATTGGGGCCCCCAGTGAGGCGGCAGCGGCCATGGAGTTGGGGGCCGATGGATTATTAATCAATAGTGCGATCGCCCTTGCCCAAAATCCCCCCCAGATGGCCAAAGCCATGGCCCTAGCCGCCGAAGCCGGACGGTTAGCCTACCAAGCGGGGCGTATTCCCATCAAAGCCTACGCCGCCGCCAGTTCTCCCCTCACCGGGATCATCGCCTAGGAGCACTGCACCTGGCTATTCACCACCCGCCGCATTTGCAGACAGTAGGCTTGGGGATCCATGCCCCCCATTTCCGTATCAGTGGGGGGATTCTGGGCAATTTGGCGAGCAATGCTGTTGACGCGATCGCCCGGATTGGGGTGCGTGCTGAGGATCGTCATCCCCTGGCCACCCCTTTGGCGGGCCAACTTCGTCATAAAATTGACCATGCCCTGGGGATGGTATCCCACCCGGCGCATAATGCTTAACCCCAGCGTATCAGCATCATTTTCATCACCGCGACTATTGGGCAGGTTTAACGCCACCTCCACCCCCAAATGAATCACCTGAGTCTGATGCAATCCTGCAGCGGAAAGAATGCCCTGCTGAATCGCCCGCTCCCGCATTTGTCTAATGGCGTGGCGTTCAATAATGTGGGCCATTTCATGGCCCACCACACCAGCCAATTCCGCCTCCGTATCCGCCAGCAACATCAGGCCAGCATTGATATAGACATAGCCTCCCATGGTGGCAAAGGCATTGATGCTGGGATCATTGACCACCTGAAACGTGAAATTAATATCCCGCCGCTCTGCGGGGGTGAGTTGTTCCACCATCCGCTGACCCATAGCGCTGATATATTGGCTGGCGACATGGTTGGCGGGCACCACAGGGGTTTCCTTGCGGGCCAGTTGTTGCTTAATTTCGCTATCAATTTGGCCACCGAGGGACATCTCCCGATCGGGGGACATATTGCCCAACTGAATCCCCTGGAGGACTTGGGCACCGCCGCGAATAATATCCCAAATCGAGATCGCTTGAACGGGTTGGGCAAAGAAAATCGTACAGGTGGTCAGGGCTGCAATTAGCCCGTAGACCCAACGGGGGGGGTGAGTAAAAAATTTGTTCTTCATAAGCTGGGGGAGGAGCAATACCACTCTTGCGTTACATCATATGGTCTTTATTCTGGCCGATCCGACGAGATCCGGCCGGGGTTTGTTGCCAGTTGGCTGATTGACAGGAGCAATCCTCCGCTAGAGAAGCCGCGCCAACACCCCCCCCGTTCCCCGTTCCCCATTTATTAAATTTGTCAGATTAAATTCTTTCTACAGGGAGGAATACCGCTAAAGTGGGTCTTTGGCTGAGTTAGACGCAACATTAAATATGCCTATTTCCCAAGCATCCCCCGCTTTGCTCGTTCTCGCTGACGGTACGATCTACCCCGGCTTTTCCTTTGGGGCAACGGGGACGGCCATCGGTGAGGTCGTTTTCAATACCGGCATGACGGGCTACCAAGAAGTCCTCACCGATCCCAGCTATCGCGGTCAAATCATCACCTTTACCTATCCAGAACTGGGGAATACCGGGGTCAATGCCGAGGATGAAGAATCAGACCACCCCCAAATCCGGGCCGTCATTGCCCGGAATATTTGCCACCGCCCCAGCAATTGGCGATCGACCCAATCCCTCCCCGATTACCTCAAACAGTATAAAATCCCCGGCATCTATGGTTTAGATACCCGCGCCCTCACCCGGCGGCTCCGCTCTGGGGGAGCGATGAATGGCGGTATCTCTACGGAAATCCTCGATCCGGAAGAACTGTTGCGGCAAGTGCAATCTGCCCCCTCCATGGCGGGGCAAAACCTGGTGAAAGAAGTCACCACCTCCCAGGTTTATGAATGGCAAATCCCCACGGATACCGCTTGGGAATTCAGTGCTACTGCTGGCGGCGTGGAACCCCCGTTAACGGTGGTGGCCATTGATTTTGGTGTGAAGCGAAATATTTTGAACCGGTTGGCCAGCTATGGCTGCCGCGTCATTGTCGTTCCCGCCAGCACCTCCCCGGAGGATATCCTTAGCCATAACCCCGATGGCATTTTCCTCTCCAATGGCCCCGGCGATCCCGCCGCTGTCACCGAAGGCATCGCCACCGCCACGGCTTTACTGGCGGCGAAAAAACCCACCTTCGGCATCTGTATGGGCCATCAAATCCTCGGCCTCTCCTTGGGGGCGGAAACCTTCAAACTTAAGTTTGGCCATCGGGGTTTGAATCAACCCTGCGGTTTAGCTCAACAGGTGGAGATTACCAGCCAAAACCATGGTTTTGCGGTGACAGCGGAATCCCTAGGGGAAGATGTGGAAATCACCCACTTAAACCTTAATGATCAGACCGTTGCGGGTTTGCGCCATAAAACCCTACCGCTGTTCTCGGTGCAGTACCACCCAGAAGCCAGCCCCGGCCCCCTTCATCGGTCTGGCCTTTGGTGCGACTATCGGGCTCATCAACGGGTTTTTTGTCG
>RECT01000136.1 GCA_007693875.1 Spirulina sp. DLM2.Bin59 | reverse complement strand
ATCGGGGGAAATCAGTTCCCGCACCCGCTGGTTACAAATGGTGTGATAAATGGCGAGGCGATCGGCTTCGGGGTATTGGTCGATTTTGTTAAATACCAAGAGCATCGGCTTGCCCACGTCCCGCAGTTGGGCGAGGGCGTTGTATTCCACTTGGGTCATATCGCCGGAGACAACGAAGAGGATCAAATCCGCCTGTTTGGCCACCTGTTGGGCCAGTTGTTCGCGGGTTTTACCGTCAATTTCATCAATGCCGGGGGTATCGATCAGTTGGATTTGGGCATTTTGGACGGAGGGGATGGCGACGCGCTGCACCTGTAGCCCATCGGTTTTCACTTGCCAGGGTGCATTCCCAATGGTGCGGGTCACACCATGGAGGGGGCCTACCTCGAAGGCGTTTTCCCCGAGGAGGGCATTGAGGACGGAGGATTTCCCCCGGCCCACCATGCCAAAGGCGGCAATTTGGATGAGGGAGTGGTCGAGTTTATCGAGGGTTTGGCTGAGGTGGGCGAGTTCGGTTTCTAAACCCTGTTGTTCTTGGGGGGTGAGGTCAAGGTGTTGAACGAGATTGCGGAGAGCATCTTGGGCTTGTTTGTAGTGGAGTTCTCCTTGGATGGCGGCGATATCGAGGAGGGTGGCATCAAGGTCATCGATGGGGGTCATGGGAAGGATGAAGGATGAAGGGGGAAGGATGAAGGGGGAAGGGGGAAGAGGGATTTTTCTTCCTGCTTCCTACTTCCTACTCGCTTTAGGTAGGGGTATGGGGGGCGATCGCCTGGCCTTTCTTATAATGATAATGATATGGAGCCGTCGGATGATAATTTTTAGAGCGAGGAGATCCTGATGATTGCCGCGAGAGAGCAGGAACGGTATTTTACGCCTGAGGAGTATTTTGCTTGGGAAGAGCAGCAGCTAGAAAAGCATGAACTGATTGATGGTCGGGTTTATGCGATGACTGGTGGCACTCAAAATCATAGTGCGATTCAACTAAATATGGGTAGCTTAATCAAAGCTCATCTCCGGGGCAGTCAATGTAAGGTTTTTAATTCAGATTTGAAGGTTAACATTCTTTACACGCCTAACTACACTTACCCCGATCTGAGTGTGACCTGTGACCCGCGCGATCGCGAGCATCCTTTGTACATTACCTATCCTTGTTTAATTGTGGAGGTGTTATCCCCTAGCACTGAGGCTTATGACCGTGGCAAGAAGTTTAAAAAATATCGTCGCAATCCCCATTTAGTGGATTATGTGTTGGTGAGTTCCGATGAGATGGCTATTGATATTTACCATAAAAATGAGGCGGGAGATTGGTTAATTTTGAGTTATCGAGCGGGGGATGTTGTGGAGTTGGCCAGTATTGGCTTGACCGTGGCGATCGAGCAGATTTATGAGGAAGTGGTTTTTGAAGATTTACGGTAGATCTGGGATCATGGAGCAGAACTCAAAAAACTATGCCAATCTAGGGAAGGAAAGCTTGATGTGGGGTGAAAATTTGATGCAGTCCTATACGGTGCGTTGGGCAACCTCCGACGATCTCCCTGGCATTGTGGCAATTCATAACCAAAATGCACGGGTTGCTTGTCAAGGTTTCGAGCAGGGGTTTTTGCTGGAACCGACGACGATCGCCCATCTTGAGGAAGCCCTAACCCAAAATACGCAATTTTTTGTAGCAGTAGATGGGGAGGAAAAGCTGGCGGGGTTTGTGCGGATTGCGCAACCCCAGATTGATGGGGGGTTGTTGGCTCAAGTGGATTGGGTTGATCCCCGATTTGCTCGCCTAGTTCAACAGAAAAATCACCGCTATATTCAGATTTTGGCGGTGGATCGGGATTGCATGGGGCGAGGGGTGGCGCGGTTGTTGTATGAGTCGATTTATCCCCGGTTTCCGGGGGTGTTTTTTTCGGCGTTGATTGTCTGGCAACCGATTCAAAATCAAAGGTCATTCCGGTTCCATCAAGCCCAAGGGTTCAAGGAAATTGGCCGGTTGCGGGCGGAGCAGTTTTTAGATTTAAAAAATTATGAGGCGATCGTCGTGGGGAAGGAAGTTGAATAAATTTTCTCTGGGTTATCCCGTGCCACGGCTCTGCTGCCTGGTGGAGGCAGAAAAGATTACTGGGGAGAGCCAAATCACGAGGGAAATCTTGCCCCCTAAACCACAATCATCCCCGCCACCAACGAAACCCCAATACCCAAAATTAACCCCATCAACACCTGAAACGGTGTGTGGCCCAGCAACTCCTTTAAACGCTCCTCATTTAACTCTTTCCCCTCCTGAAATAATTCATCGAGGATTTGATTGAGAATCCGCGCCTGCTTGCCCGCCGCTTGGCGCACCCCCGCCGCATCGTACATGACAATCACCGCAAAGAGGGCGGCGATCGCAAACTCCGCACTATTCCACCCTTTCACCTGGCCCACCCCCGTCGCCAACGCCGCCACCAACGCCGAATGGGCACTGGGCATCCCCCCGGTACTAAAGAGATGGCGCACATCAATGCGCCCCTTCTGTATCAAACTGGTGATCAGCTTAATCCCCTGAGCCAATAGACAGGCGATAATTGCCACCAGCAAAATTTGATTTCCCAAAATACTGTCCACGTCCTGCATTGCTTAGTTCTTCCGTGCCGTAATGAATTGGGCGATCGCCACCAGGGGCGTAGCAGCAGAGCCATAGGGTTCTAATTGGGCAACGGCTTCCGCAATTAACTGATCTGCCCGTTGCCGTGACCCCTCCAAACCCAAGAGCTTAGGGTAAGTCGCCTTTTCCGCCTGAAGATCCTTCCCGGCGGTTTTTCCCAGTTCCTCCTGAGTCGCCGTAATATCTAAGATGTCATCAATAATTTGAAACGCCAAGCCAATATTCTGGGCATATTGCGTCAACCGTGCTAAATCCTCCGCCCCAGCCCCCGCCAAAATCGCCCCCGACGTAACGCACACTTCCAACAACGCCCCGGTTTTATGGGTGTGGATAAAACTCAACTGCTCCACGGTAATATCCGTTTTCCCCTCCGATTCCAAATCCACCACCTGGCCCCCCACCAGGCCCGCCGCCCCCACGGCCCGCGCCAACCGAGCGATGACTTGGAGCACTTGGGCCGGGGGGACGTTCTCGGTGTGATCGGCAATCAATTCAAAGGCATAGGCCAACAGCGCATCCCCCGCCAGAATCGCAATATCCTCCCCATAAACCTTATGGTTGGTGAGCTTGCCCCGCCGATAATCATCGTTATCCATGGCCGGTAGGTCATCATGGATTAACGACATGGTGTGAATCATCTCCAAAGCGCAGGCCGTCGGCATAGCCATGGCCGTCGTTCCCCCCATCAGTTCACAGGTGGCCAGGCAAAGAATCGGCCGCAACCGCTTCCCCCCCGCTAATAGGGAGTAGCGCATCGCCTCATAAATTTTCGGCGGTTCGGTGACGGCGATCGCCCCATCAAGGGCTGCCTCAACGATCGCCTGCTGGGTTTGCAGATAAGCCTTGAGATCAAAATCTTGGGCCTGGGGATTGTCCGTCGTCACCATGGGGAAAAGGATTGCTCAACAAAATTGCTTCCCCATTTTACCGTTAGGGGGAACAGGGAACAGGGAATGGGGAACAGGGAATGGGGAATGAAAAAATTCCTCTCTCCTCACTACTCTTCACGCTCTCCTCTGCAATGCTCTCCTCTGCCTAGCCCAATTGCCGCAATCTTTTCTCAGCTACTTCCGCAGAGAGTCGCTCTAGAGCATACCAATCATCCTCATCCCGACCCAGGCCCATGGTACTTTGGGGGTCGGAATAGTAGTGGTGGGCATCCTCGAAATAGGTTCCGCAGGTGGGACAACGCCTGAGTTTAAACCGGGTTAAGTTCCCGGAGTTGCGATAGTAGGTATTCGCCCCTGGAATTGCCTTCAGTCGTTTGCGGAAGCCTTTAATCCGCTGCATCCCCTTCGATGAATAGCCGGGCAAATAATTGGGAATATCCCCACAGGTGGGACAAGTGGCATCACTCATCAAGCTATCTTCCTAAAACGTGGGAATCCGCCGCTCTGGGGGCGGGAGGGGGCG
>RECT01000126.1 GCA_007693875.1 Spirulina sp. DLM2.Bin59 | reverse complement strand
CCTGGCCGTTGACCCCAGTCACCCCTTCCCCTATATTTCCAATCTCAGCCTTAACCTGGCGGTGTTGGTGAAAGACCCTGATACCCAGGAAGAACTCTTTGCCCGGATCAAAGTCCCCCGCGTCCTGCCCCGGTTCGTCAAACTCCCCAAACAACTGCACCAAGGGGGAGAAGTGGAGGCGGTGTGGACAGGGATCCCCATTGAACAGGTGATGGCCCATAACCTCGATAGCTTGTTTCCGGGGATGAATGTCCAGGAATGCTATCCCTTTCGGATTACCCGCAATGCCGATCTTTCTGTGGAGGAAGATGAAGCCGATGATCTGCTCTTAGCCATTGAGCAGGAATTGCGGAAGCGGCGCATTGGCGGTTCAGCGGTGCGGATGGAAATTCAAGCAACAATGCCGGATACGGTGCGATCGACGTTAATGCGGGCCTTGGAACTGGAGGAGGATAACGTTTTTGCCTTTGAAAGTCTGCTGGGGCTGGATGATCTGATGTCCCTGGCGGGGTTGCCGTTGCCCCATTTGAAAGAACCCGGTTGGACTCCGGTGGTGCCGTTGCGGATTCAGCGGATGCTGGAAGCGGCGGAAGCGAAGCATAAACTCGATCGCGATGATGGCGAAAATATTTTCGACCTGATCACCCAGGGGGATCTCTTACTCCATCACCCCTATCATTCCTTTCGCTCCACGGTGCAGGAATTCATCACCCAAGCGGCGGAAGATCCCCAGGTGTTGGCAATTAAGATGACGCTCTACCGGACTTCTGGGGATTCCCCCATTGTCAACGCGCTGATTTCCGCTGCGGAAAATGGTAAGCAGGTGGTGGCGTTGGTGGAATTGAAAGCCCGGTTTGATGAGGAGAATAATATTCAATGGGCGAAAAAATTAGAGCGGGCGGGGGTGCATGTGGTCTATGGCTTGGTGGGGCTAAAAACCCATACCAAAATCACGTTGGTGGTGCGCCAAGAGGGGGAACATATTCGCCGCTATGTCCAT
This sequence comes from Spirulina sp. DLM2.Bin59, assembly GCA_007693875.1. Classification (GTDB taxonomy): domain Bacteria; phylum Cyanobacteriota; class Cyanobacteriia; order Cyanobacteriales; family Spirulinaceae; genus Spirulina. The sequence goes on along the minus strand of RECT01000126.1, from coordinate 3,075 downwards.
ATTGGTACGGGGAACTATAACCCGAAAACGGCGCGGCTCTATACGGATTTGGGTCTGCTCAGTCGTCGCGATGAGTTGGGGGCGGATCTCACGGATTTGTTTAATTTCCTCACTGGGTATTCTCGCCAACGCTCCTATCGTCGCCTGTTGGTGTCGCCGGTGAATTTGCGCGATCGCATGACCGCCCTGATTGAGCGAGAAATCAGCCACAGTCGGGAGGGGGGATCGGGGCGAATTGTGGCGAAAATGAACTCTTTGGTTGATCCGAAAATTATCGCCAAACTCTATGAAGCCTCCCAGGTTGGGGTTCATATTGATCTGATCGTGCGGGGGATCTGTGCGTTGCGGCCGGGGCTGCCGGGGGTGAGTGAAAATATTAAGGTGATGAGTATTGTGGGAGCGTTTTTAGAGCATTCGCGGATTTTCTATTTCCACAATCAAGGGGAGGAGGAGATCTATATTGGTTCGGCGGATTGGATGCGCCGCAATTTGGATCGCCGTGTGGAAGCGATCACCCCCCTGGATGATCCCCAGATCCGCCAAGATTTACAGGAAATTCTTGGGGTAATGTTGGCGGATAATCGCCATGCTTGGGAATTACAGCCCGATGGCTCCTATTTACAACGGCAACCCCCCGCACCGGAGCAAAGCCGCAGTTCCCAAAAACTGCTGATGGAAATGGCTTTGCAACAGGGGGGGCTTTGAAGGCAGAAGGTAGAAGGCAGAAGGCAGAATTTTCATCCTTCATCCTTCATCCTTCATCCCCAAACCGTTTGCAATGTGCTGACGAAATTGGGGTAGGAAATGGCGGCGGCTTCGGCGCGATGGATTTGGGTTTTGCCGCTGGCATTGAGGGCGGCGATCGCTAAACTCATGGCAATACGATGATCTGTATGGCTGTCTAAATCCGTTCCCTTCAGGGCTGTGCCGCCGGTAATTTCCAAGCCGTCGGGGAGTTCCACTACCTTCGCTCCCATGCGGTTCAGTTCGGCGGCCATGACAGCAAGGCGATCGCTTTCCTTGACCCGCAATTCCTCCGCATCCCGAATCACCGTCGTTCCCTTCGCAAACACCGCCGCCACCGCTAAAATCGGGATTTCATCAATCAAACGGGGAATCAAATCCCCCTCAATGATGCAGGCTTTGAGATCGCAATGGCGCACCCGCAGATCCGCCACTGGCTCCCCGGTGACGGTGCGGGGATTTTCTTCGGTAATATCCGCCCCCATCATCGCCAGGGCTTCTAAAATGCCGGTACGGGTGGGGTTCACGCCGACATTTTCAATCAGCAATTCTGAGCCGGGAGTGATGGCGGCGGCCACGAGCCAGAAGGCCGCTGAACTAATATCCCCTGGTACGATCACCTCTTGCCCCTGGAGGGCTTGGCCCTGGCCGGTGACGGTGACGCTACAGGCTGCGGGATCAACGGTTAAATCTGCGCCAAAGGCTTGGAGCATCCGCTCACTGTGATCGCGGGACAGGGCCGGTTCAATCACCGTCGTTTCGCCCTCGGCTAACAATCCGGCTAAAAGAATGCAGGATTTAACCTGGGCTGAAGCAATGGGGGAATGGTAGGTGATGCCCTGGAGGGGTTGGCCGTGAACGGCGAGGGGGGCGAGGCTGTGGTGGTTGCGGCCCCAAATTTGTGCCCCCATTTGCAACAGGGGTTTAACGACGCGGGACATGGGGCGCGATCGCAACGAGCCATCACCGGTAATTGTGAATAGTTTTCCCGATTGGGCGGCGAGGAGGCCCAGCATGAGCCGCAGGGTTGTGCCGGAATTGCCCGCATTGAGCACATCCACCGGCTCCCCTAAATTCCCCAGGCCCACCCCTTCCACGGTGACGCGATCGCCATTCAGTTCTGAAATCCTCGCCCCCATGGCCCGGAAACAGGCCGCCGTGCTGCGGGGATCTTCCCCCAACAGTAGCCCCCGGATCGTCGTGGTGCCGGTGGCGATCGCCCCTAACATCAAAGCCCGGTGGGAAATGGACTTATCCCCTGGAATTTGGACAGTGCCTTGGAGGGCGGCCCCGGTGGGGGCGATCGCTAAGGTTTGGTGGTCAGCAACGGGGGTCAGGGAGACGGCGGCCATGGGTTTTGAGGGGACAGAAAATCAAGTCCCATGATTTTAGCAGGCGATCGTCGCTCTCCCGGGCCAAAAAAAAGGGCGGCCGAGGGCCGCCCTGTGGGTTGCGTTATGAATTAATCCTTAGGTTGCTAAACCGGTTTTTTCGGTGCTGCCGCCACTGTTGCGACGGGTGAGGCTATTAAAGAGCATTGTGCCAATGGCTTTAATCAAGTTGCCCTCTAACTCATCAAACATTTTCATGTTCATGCCAAAGGCAGCATTGGCTTCATCGACAATGGCCTCAGCGGTGGCTTGATCCACGGGCAATTCATCCATGGCCTGACGATACTGGGTTTTAAAGGCCTTCTCATCGGGAATTTGGGCGAATTCGTAGAAGGCCGTTCCTTGGCCATCCTCCAGTTTCATTGCCGTCACCGCAATTTTCTTGAGAATTTGCCCGCCGGACAGATCCCCTAAATAGCGGGTGTACAGGTGAGCTACCAATAATTCTGGCTGGCTGTTGGCAATTTCCCGCACCCGATCCACATAGGCTTTGCCCACGGGGGAGAGTTGAATTTCGCTCTGCCATTGGGGGCCATAGTAAAAGGCGAGATCCTGCTCTAGGGCAGCTTTGCGGTTTAATTCTGGAAAATAGACTTTCCCCAAGACGGGATGATCTTTGAGGCGTTCCATTTCCGCTTCCATTGCGCCATAGACGTAATAGAGGTTTGCAGCGAGTTTCCGATAGGAAGTTTTCTCAACGACACCCCGCAGGAAGCATTTAATAAACCCCATGTTTTCTGCCATGGTGTGGGATTTTTTCGTGCCTTCCCGAAGCATTGTTGCTAAATTGACAGTCATATTCAGATCCTGTTCTATGATGAAGATTTTTTAAGCGCACGCCAACGGGCCTAGTTTGTTAGGTTAAACCGATTTATTGGCAAACGGTGTTAAGAATCGTTAAATGGGGAGGATGGGGAACAGGGAACGGGGAACGGGGAAC
>RECT01000440.1 GCA_007693875.1 Spirulina sp. DLM2.Bin59 | reverse complement strand
GGGGGAGATTTAGAAACCGCCCAAGTGGCAACAGCCTGCCGCAGCGCGATCCGCAACGGCACACCCCTCACCTTGCCAGAAATGCAAACCCTAGTGGATCAATGGCAACAAACCCGCAACCCCCGCACCTGTCCCCATGGCCGCCCCATTTATCTCCCCCTAGAAGAGGCCAATCTATCCCGCTTCTTCCGCCGCCATTGGGTGATCGGCAAAAGCCATGGACTGTAGGGGGAAGGAGTGAGCCGTGAGAAGAGAGGAGTGAGGAAGAAAAATGCACACCCCTCACTCCTCACTTCTCTATCCTCTTTCCTCCCCATGATCAACAAATTCCCTAGCGGGAAGATCCCCCAAGGCCGTAGACTAAAAAGATTGTCAATCCAACCCTACCTGTTAAGCTGTGCGCAAAATTTTGATCGCGGGAAACTGGAAAATGTACAAAACTCAGGCAGAAGCGAAAGCGTTTCTCCAGAGCTTTTTACCCCACGTAGAAAACACCGATCCGGCACGGGGGATTATTCTCTGCTCACCCTTTACGGCCCTTGATCCCATGTCCCGGAATCTCCACGGGAGCCGAGTGCGGTTAGGGGCGCAAAATATCCATTGGGAAGAAATGGGAGCCTATACTGGCGAAGTGTCCGGGGTGATGCTGAAAGAAATTGGCGTGAGTTATGTGATCGTTGGCCACAGTGAGCGGCGACAGTATTTTGGCGAAACCGATGAGACGGTGAATTTACGGCTGAAGGCCGCCCAAGCCTATGCGATTACGCCGATCCTCTGTGTGGGGGAAACGAAGGCCCAACGGGATGCTGGGGAAACGGAAGCGGTGATCCTCGCTCAACTGAAAGCGGATTTAGTGGGGGTGGATCAAAGCAATTTGGTGATTGCCTATGAACCGATTTGGGCGATCGGCACAGGGGACACCTGCGAATCAGCGGAGGCCAATCGGGTGATTGGTTTGATTCGTGCCCAGTTGGATAATCCCGATGTGCCGATTCAGTACGGCGGCTCGGTGAAGCCCAGCAATGTGGATGAAATTATGGCCCAGCCAGAAATTGATGGGGCATTGGTGGGGGGTGCGAGTTTGGAGCCGGGGGATTTTGCCCGGATTGTTAACTACGCATAAAAGATCCCCCCGGCTACGCCGACCCCCTTTTTAAGGGGGTTCAATTCAGAACCCCCCCTTAAAAAGGGGGGGCAGGGGGGGATCCCTCTTCGGCTCAATGCTCAGGATCCCCCCGGCTACGCCGACCCCCTTTTTAAGGGGGTTCAATCCAGAACCCCCCCTTAAAAAGGGGGGGCAGGGGGGGATCGTGATCAATACTATTCACGATCCATCATGACCGATACACGCGGATTAACGCCGTTGGTGATAGGCGATCGCCTCTTCCATTGGGGCGATCGCACCTATATCATGGGCATCCTCAACGTCACCCCCGATAGCTTCAGCGATGGGGGCCAATTTAATGCCCCCGAGCGAGCCATGGCCCAAGTGGCCCAGATGGTAGCCGCTGGCGTGGATATCATCGACGTGGGGGGGCAATCCACCCGGCCCGGGGCGGTGGAAATTAGCCTTGCAGAAGAGCTAGACCGCACCATCCCGATCATTGAACAAATCCGCGCCCAATATCCCACCCCCATCTCCATCGACACCACCCGCGCCGCCGTCGCTGCGGCCGCCATAGCAGCGGGGGCGAATTTGGTGAACGATATTTCCGGCGGCACATTTGATCCGGAAATGTTCCCCACCGTGGCCCGCCTCGGCGTTCCCTATGTGTTAATGCACATCCGAGGCACACCGGCCACGATGCAAACCCTGACGGATTATCAGGATTTAATCGGGGAAATCAGCGCCTTTTTCCAAACCCAGATCGATTTAGCAGTACAGGCGGGCGTAGCGCGATCGCACCTCATCCTTGACCCCGGCATTGGTTTCGCCAAAACCGCCCCCCAAAATATTCAACTCCTCCACCGCCTCCGGGAATTCGATCCCCTCCATTGCCCCTTGCTCGTCGGCCCCTCCCGGAAAAGCTTCATCGGCCAGATCCTCCACCAACCCGATCCCCAATTGCGGATCTGGGGGACAGCGGGGGCAGCGGTGGGGGCGATCGCCACTCGTTGCGATATTTTGCGCGTCCATGATGTGGGGCCGATGGTGGAAGTGTGCCGCGTTGCGGATCAGATCCTGCGATATACGCCACAAACTCCCTGATAATGGTATTCACCTCGCGCCTTTTTTCTCCCGTGGGGAATAATGATCATGACTGAGCTACGATCTTCGCTTTGGGCGATCGAAAAACACGATTTTCTCGAACTCCACTACCGCGCCACCAAACAACTGTTTGCCGATCAAAGTCCCTTCCAGCGGGTAGAGGTCTTTGATACCGAAAAGTATGGCAAAATCCTCCTCAATGATGGCTATGTCATGCTCACCGAGGCAGATGAGTTTATCTACCATGATATGCTCGTCCATGTTCCCCTCTTCATCCATCCCCAACCCCGCCGGGTCTTGATTATTGGCGGCGGTGATGGCGGCACAGCACGGGAAGTGCTCCGCCATCCCACCGTAGAGCGTTGCGTGATGGTGGAAATTGATCAAATGGTGGTGGATGCCTGCCGGGAACATATTCCCCAAACGGCCAAAATGCTCGATGATCCCCGCCTTGATCTCCAGATTGCCGATGGCGTGGAATATGTGGCCCAAACGGCGGAAACCTTTGATGTGGTGTTGGTAGATTCCACGGATCCCGTCGGCCCCGCGATGCCTTTGTTTGGCATTGATTTTTATCGCAATGTGGAGCGGATTTTAAATGCCGATGGCATCGTGGTTTCCCAAGGAGAATCGCCCTTTTATTTTGTAGAAATGCAGAATAAGTTAATCACGGTTTTGGGGGAATGTTTCCCGATTGTGCGGCTGTATAATTACTCGAACTTGGGCTATCCGGGGGGGCTATGGTCCTTTACCTTTGGTGCGAAATCCCTCGATCCCATCGCTGATTTTGATCCCCAACGGGTGACAGCTTCGGGCCTGGAGTTTGAATATTACAATGCGGCTATCCATCAAGCGGCCTTTGTCTTGCCCACGTTTTTAGCGCGACGGGTGGCGGCATTGCAGGGATAGTTGATCCCTTGAGGAGGCTGTAGGGGCGAAAAATTTTTCGCCCCTACGACAACTCAAAACCGAGAGCGGATTTCGCTACAGTAGAGTTTGGGAATCAAAGGAAGAAGGATATGGGTCAGTTAGAACAGTTGCGATCGCTCTTTGCCGATATGGGTCAGGCCCTCATTGCCTATTCCGGGGGGATTGATAGCACCCTTGTGGCCAAGGTGGCTTATGATGTCCTGGGCGATCGCGCCTTGGCTATTACCGCCGTTTCCCCCTCCCTCCTGCCAGAGGATTTGGAAGATGCCAAGGTGCAAGCGGCCACGATGGGCATCCGCCATGAATGCGTGATCACCCATGAACTAGACAATCCCAACTACAGCAGCAACCCCGTCAACCGCTGCTATTTCTGCAAAAGCGAACTCCACGACACCCTCAAACCCCTCGCCCTAGAGCGGGGTTATCCCTATGTGGTCGATGGGGTGAATGGCGATGATTTACGGGATTATCGCCCGGGGATTCAGGCCGCTAAGGAGCGGGGGGCGCGATCGCCCCTCGCAGAACTGGGCATCACCAAAGCCCAAGTCCGCCAACTGAGCCGCGATCTCGGTCTGCCCTGGTGGGATAAACCCGCCCAACCCTGTTTAAGTTCCCGCTTTCCCTACGGGGAAGAAATCACCATCGCCAAATTGCAGCGGGTGGGCCGGGCAGAGGTGCATTTACGCCGTTTGGGGTGGCAAAATATCCGCGTCCGTTCAGCGGGGGATACGGCCCGCATTGAACTGCCCCCGGAGCAGATTAAAGATTTTGTGGCTCAAACCGATTTACCGGCTTTAGTGACAGCCTTTGAAAACCTTGGTTTCCTCTACGTCACCCTCGATCTTGAAGGCTACCACAGCGGCAAACTCAACCGCGTCCTCATTCAAGGGGAAGTGGGAAGTGGGAAGTGGGAAGTGGGAAGTGGGAAGTGGGAAGTGGGAAG
>RECT01000281.1 GCA_007693875.1 Spirulina sp. DLM2.Bin59 | reverse complement strand
TTCTCTCCCAAATTTGGGAGAGGGGTCGGGGGTGAGGGCTTTCCGGGGCAGAGCTATGGCAGGAGTTTAACGTTCTAAAATAGAAGCACATCGCCCCCTGCCTCCATGGCCCACCGCCCTATTTACCTCGACCACCACGCCACCACCCCCGTTGATCCGCAGGTTTTAGCGGCCATGGTGCCCTACTTCACCGAAGCCTTTGGCAATGCCGCCAGTGGGGGCCATGCCTACGGCTGGGAAGCAGCGGCGGCAGTGAAAAAAGCACGGCGGCACATTGGCGAGGCCATCAATGCCCCCCCGGAATCAATCATCTTCACCAGTGGCGCAACGGAGGCCAATAACCTCGCCATCAAAGGCATCGCAGAAGCCTACATCGCCAAAGGCCGCCACATCATCACCGTTCAAACCGAACACCGCGCCATCCTTGACCCCTGCGCCTATCTGGAATCCTTCGGCTTCACGATCGCCTATCTCCCCGTAAACCCCGACGGCTTGATCCGCCTCGAAGATCTCGCCGCCGCCATCCGTCCCGATACGATCCTCGTTTCGATCATGGCCGCCAACAACGAAATTGGCGTAGTTCAGCCCCTCGCGGCCATTGGCGATCTTTGCCATCAGCGGGGCGTACTGTTCCACACCGACGCGGCCCAAGCCTTGGGCAAAATTCCCCTCGATGTGGAAGCAATGCAGATTGATCTCATGTCCCTCACCGCCCATAAACTCTACGGCCCCAAAGGCATCGGGGTGCTTTATCTGCGGCAACGCAACCCCAGGGTGAACCTCGCCCCCCAACTCCACGGCGGCGGCCAAGAAGCGGGGATGCGATCGGGAACCCTCTACACCCCCCAGATTGTCGGGTTTGGGGCAGCGGTCGCGATGGGAATGGAATTATTAACCCCAGAGGCGCAACGGTTGAGGGCATGGCGCGATCGCCTCTATGCCCAACTCCAACCCCTCGGGGGCATCACCCTCAACGGCCACCCCCACCACCGCCTACCGGGAAACCTCAACATCACCATCGAGGGGGTCAATGGCCCCACCCTCCTCAACGAACTTCAGCCCCACATCGCCCTTTCCTCCGGCTCCGCCTGCTCCAGCCATCCCCCCCGCCCCTCCCATGTTTTACAGGCCCTCGGTCGCACCCCCGCCCAAGCCGCCGCCTCCCTGCGGTTGGGTCTGGGCCGCACCACAACCGAAGCGGAAATAGAGGCGGCGATCGCCCACCTCCAGCACACCATCACCACCCTCCGCCAAAGCCACCCCAGCAAATCTGAACAAAAGCTAAAAGGATAGTCTATAATGCGATCGTGAGCGCCCGTCCAACCCCCCTGAATAATTCCGGGTTATCCAGAGGTTGAGGACGACGCACCACCAGCAAGCTTTCCAGACAGTCAAGAGCACAGGCTCTGTCTCACCTGAACCTACTCCCAGTTGTCAATTTTCGGGAAAGCGGCTTGGGAAAAGCCGTCCCAACCCTGGCAAAGCTAGAGCTCACCGTTGAACGCCACAACGCTGTTCAACACCAGCCTAGACTGAATCAGGGACTTAAAGGTTGTATGTTGGCTTTAGATTGTATCTCGGACGCGATTCCTTCGATTTCAGTCAACAGCGATTTCTTCCCCCATTGCCGAACATATTTTCTCAGCCCCGCGTTGTTGTCAATTCAACAATTCAACGCACCTTGGAGAAATCAAGTTGATGACCATCCCGGGAACTCACACTCTCAATCGGTTATTTTGGCTCATTTTGCCCCCGCTGTGATTTTTCCAGGGATATTTTCCCTGAAAAATCTCACCTTTCCCTTTCGCTCATCCTCGTCAGATTCTGAAAGCCGGCACAGAGCCGATGTCTGCCAGATTCCGCGAGCAGCATTAAACGTTTCGAGGAGCTTGCATGCCTAAGCAGATTATTATTGCCGAACAACATCAAATAGCGGCTGTTTTTAGCGAAGATCAAATTCAAGAATTGGTGGTTTCCACCGGAACCCAACAGGTCAGCGATATCTATGTGGGTACGGTGGAAAATGTCTTACCTGGCATTGATGCGGCCTTCGTCAATATTGGCGATAGTGAACGGAACGGCTTTATGCACGTTACCGATTTGGGGCCCCTACGGCTGCGGCGCAGTGCCGCAGCCATTACCGAACTGTTGGCCCCCCAACAGAAAGTTTTAGTCCAGGTGATGAAGGAGCCGACGGGGAATAAAGGCCCCCGCTTAACGGGGAATATTAGCCTACCGGGCCGTTTCCTCGTCCTCATCCCCTACGGCCGAGGCGTCAACTTATCCCGCCGCATCGAAAGTGAGGCGGAGCGCAGTCGGCTGCGGGCCCTAGCGGTGCTGATCAAACCCGCAGGGATGGGGATTTTAGTCCGCACAGAAGCCGATGGCAAAGATGAAGATGCAATTATTGAGGATTTAGATTACCTGCTCAAACAGTGGGAATCGATCCAGGTTCAGGCCAACTCTGCCCGCCCCCCGATGTTACTCAACCGTGATGATGATTTTATCCAGCGGGTGCTGCGGGATATTTATACGGCGGATGTGAACCGGATTGTGGTGGATTCGGCTTCAGCGGTGAAGCGGGTCAAGCAGCATTTGATGAATTGGAGTGGGGGCAAATCTCCGGAAGGGGTCTTAATTGACCATCACCGCGATCGCCTCCCCATTTTGGACTTTTTCCGCGTCAACGCTGCCATCCGTGAGGCCCTCAAGCCCCGTGTGGATCTGCCCTCCGGCGGCTACATCATCATCGAACCCACAGAAGCCCTGACGGTGATTGATGTTAACTCTGGCTCCTTCACCCGTTCTGCCACTTCACGGGAAACGGTGCTCTGGACAAACTACGAAGCCGCCACGGAAATCGCCCGCCAAATGCGTCTGCGCAATGTGGCCGGTGTGATTGTTGTGGACTTCATTGATATGGATTCCCGCCATGACCAGTTGGCCCTCTTGGAGCATTTCACCAAAGCCCTCGCTGCGGATAAGGCCCGCCCCCAAATTGCCCAACTCTCCGAACTGGGGTTAGTGGAGTTGACCCGCAAGCGCCAAGGGCAGAATCTCTACGAACTTTTTGGGGAAGAATGTCCCCACTGTGGCGGCTTGGGTCATTTAGCTCGCCTGCCAGGGGAAAGTGATAACAGCCCCCTCGAACGGCTCACCCCAGTAGTTTCCGCCACCCCCACCACCGTGAGTAAAACCCCGCGCATTGCGGAACGGAAGGAAGAGGAGCCGGAGGTTAGCTTGGAGCAGGAGGAAACGCCTCTGGATCTGATCAACCATCCCAGCTATCAGGATCCTGGCGGCAACAATAACCGCCGTCGCCGTCGTCGTCGCCTCGGGGAAAATGAAACCAACCCCACCCCTACCACCGGCAAGCATAAACCCCGCCCCAATAGCCGTAATGGGGAGCTGGAAAAAGAACCCAATGGGGCGACGACTACAGAGCGATCTACGCCTAAAGATGAGCCGGATGTGGCTAACCCACGGACGGAAAAACAGAGGACATCTCCCGAGGCCGAGAGCCGGGACAACGCCCGAGGGGTTGATACCCCGCCCCCCAACTCCCAGCGGATTGCCCGCCGTGACCATGCCCCGATGGAAAAAATCACCGTGGCGATGACGCCGTTGGAGCAGGAGCTTTATGCCTTGATGGGTATTTCTCCCTTGGTGCGAGTGGAGGGGGAAGTGAAAGATCCCAAATCGGTGTTGGTATCGGTGACAGATGCCCCGGCCCAGGGCGTTGAGGAAACGCGAGGGACGGAGCCGGCCCCCATGTCTAACCCGATTAAAGTGGTGGAAAAGGAGCCTGTCCCGGAACCACAAACACCACCGGAACCCAAATTGGTTGTGGCTAATCCTGAACCGGCGGATCCTGAACTGGTGACATCAACGCCGAAGCCTCAGAAGAAAATCAGTGAGCCAGAGGTCACGGATGTCACGGCAAACCGCCGCCGTCGCCGTCGTTCTTCGGCTCGGGGTTCCTAGCCATGACGTTGCCCCCCGCTATCGCTGGTGTAGATGAGGTGGGGCGGGGGGCTTGGTGGGGGCCGGTGGTGGCAGCGGCGGTGTTGATCACGCCGGCCC
>RECT01000346.1 GCA_007693875.1 Spirulina sp. DLM2.Bin59 | reverse complement strand
CTGTTGGGGATGATTTATTTTCGGGTGGATTGTGTGTGGTTGGGGCTATTGGCGGGGGATTTGGAGGTGGGCCGCTATAACCTCGCCTATCGGTTAATTGAGGGGGCTATTTTAATTCCCAGTGTGGTGATGGCCGCCACATTTCCCAGTTTGGCCAAGGGGCATCAATTTCGGAAACTCTTTAGCCAGATTTTCCTCGGTTTGGGGGGGATGGGGGTGGTGTTGACGGTGACGGTGGTGGCCTTGGCTCCGCTGTTATTGGGTCTCGCCTATGGTCAGGAACTCCAGAGCCAAACCCAAATTTTGCAATGGTTAGCCCTCAGCCTTCTGCCCATCTATTGGGGACATCTAGCCACCCAGGGCTTAGTGGCCCTAGATCGCCAAGGGTATTATCTGGCCTTAACCCTGGTGGCGGTCTGCCTCAATGTGGGGTTGAATCGCTGGTTAATTCCCTTAGAGGGGGCCGAAGGGGCGGCGATCGCCACCCTGATCACTGAAATTCTCATGACCCTCAGTTGCTTTGCAGGAATTTGGTTCGTGATTCGCCACCGTTCCCATTAACCCCAATCCTCAACGGGGGCCTTTAATTCCTGTTCCACAGCATCCCAATTTAGTGCTTTCACCGTCGTGTCTGACCAGATTTGCCCCTCATGGAGATACCAAACGCGATCGCACCATTGCCGCACCCAATCCAGTTGATGATTGACCATCACCCAAGTGAGGCTAGGCATACCTTCCAAAACTTCTAGCAAACGATGGGCTGTTCCCACATCCAGGGCCGAGGTCGGTTCATCTAGAAGGAGGATCGTGGGATTCAGCATGAGGGCGCGGCCGATGGTGACGAGTTGCCGCTGACCGAGGGAGAGTTGCCAGGCTTGGCGGTCAAGCCAATCGAGGGGAATCGAGAGGCGATCGCACCAGCTTAAAACCTTCTCCTCAATTTCCCCCTTGGGCCGTTTTTGCAACACCAAAGGATAGGCAAGGGATTCCTGCACAGACATCCCCAATAATTTCGGCTCCTGTAACACCAGAGCCACCTGTCGCCGCAACTCAAACACCGAAAGATGATCAAAAGACTCCCCCTTAAACCAAAGCTGCCCCTGATCCGGCTCCCGCAGGCGATTGAACAGGGTTAAAAGTGTTGATTTTCCCGAACCAGAAGCCCCCACAATCCCAAGGCGATCGCCCTGCTCAATCTGAAAATGGAGGTCATGCAAAATCCCGTCAACGGTGATGTTTTGACCTTTTAGGATTGTTTCGGGCATGGGTGGGTTGGGGGGAATAAGGCACGGTCAACGCCAGATAGAGCGTCAACAGCGTGAGACGAATCAGGGGGGAAAGGGGGAAAGTTTGCACCATGGCAGCTTAGGATTCTGAGCGGGTGACGATCGCCTCTACCTGAGCGGTTTGGGTTTCTGCATTGACGGCGGTAATTGCCCAGCGCAGGGGTTCCCCAGATTTTTGCAGTTGGGTTTCAATTTCGGCTTGCGTGGCCCGGGGCGTGGCTTGCAGGTCAATTTCAGCGGTAATAAAGTGGGTGGTCATAATCGGATCAGAGCTTAGAGAGACACCTGTAGTTTAAACCTTCTTTAGCCATGATCCTACAAGTCAGCTAACGGCGGGGACAGCTTTGGCGGGCGCGATCGTGGGCGGGTTCAATCCAAGCATAGGCAAAATGGCTGATGGTATCCAGTTGGGGGAAAGCCTGTTGGATGGCGGCCATTTGTTGCTCCAAGGGGGGATGTGCTCGCTCCACTTGGCCCCATTGGCCCGCTAAGGCTGGCACAATTCGGGTTCCGGCGGGAGCCATATCGAAAACCCGCCGCACTTCATCGACAATGCAATGAGTGCCGTTGCCACAGATGGCATAGGACATGGGATGCCATTCCAATTGGGGGGAAAAACGATCCCAGGCCTGAAGGCGGGAATCATAGCCCCCTTGACCCACGGGGCGATTGCCATCGGGGAAGAAGACGGCTCCGGCGGGGATACCTTGGCGCAGGACGGGGGCGGCGGCAGTGTGGAGGAAATCGATCACCCCTTGGGCGGCATGGGCCAGAGCCAATCGCCACAGTTCCCAGTTGAGATTACCAGAGCCAAGACCCTGCCATTGGGGAGCGGCTTCGCCGGGATGGAGGGATTTGGCGGCTTGGATGTCGCCGCCGCTGATGGAGCCTTGATTGAGATAGCGGTTGATGAGTTCGCGGCCTTGGTTATTGCTGGCGCGGTTGAGGAGAGCGTTGCGGGAAGCTTCGCCATAGATCCAAAGATCCTGAACACGGGTGATCACGGAATCGGCCCCGCTGCCGCGAGGATAGCGGATGTAATCAAATAAAACCCCATCGGGACGACGGCGGAGGACGGCTTGAACAAGGGCGGCGTATTCGGCACGGCCTTGGGGGCTGTAGGGGTCGATAAACCCTTGGGAGCCATCGTGAACAAAGGAGATGCTGGTTTGGCCACGGCCGTTGCGGGCCATATTTTGCTCCCGGTCGGGGCGGACGGCGTAGGCGTAGCCGTAGTTCATGGCAAAGAGCCAGGCATAGGCTCGGAGGTTGCGATCGCGGGCTTTTTGCAGACCCATGGCAAAGAGATCAACATTTTCCAAGCCAGGCGATCGCAGGGCTGAAACCCAAGGGGTAGGGTTATCCGCTGCCGGTAACAGCACTTGGGAATCATAAAAAACTTCAATATAAACCGCGTTATAGCCCATATTGACAATGCGATCGAACACGTCATCCAATACCCCCGGCTCCAAATCACAGGGATAGAGCCGCAACCAAATGGCTTGGGTGCGGGGCCAGGTGCGTTGGCGGCAATCCTGCATCCATTGGGAATGTTGACGAATGATCGCCTGATAATCCCGTTGGGCTTGAGCGTCGCCCTGGGCTGCTGCTTCCCGTAGTGTATTTTTGCGACTTACTTCGGCTGGAGAGAGGTGGCAGAATCGGCCGGTTTGGGCTTGGGCGGCGGTGGCGATCGCCCATTGCCCCAAGGTGGTGCTCGCTAGGAGCAAGCTGCTGATCAGACGACGGCGCAAGAGAGGGGAAGTGAAGAGCGATCGCAACATAGGGGGTTAATGAAGCTGTTAAGGGGAATGCAGGGTACAGGCGGCGGCTCTCAGATCGACCGCAAATATGGGACACGGTTGCCCTGAGGACAACCGCGATCTGGCTTATTATCCCCGTCTAGGGCCCGCCATTCCGGATCAATCAACCAATTTCCCAACTGGCCTATAGCCCGCGTTTGAGGGCAATTTCCACCTGACGAAACTCTTGATTTAAACGCTTTTTCAGCTTTTCAGACACCGGGCGGGAGCCATAGGAGCTATAGAAACCCGCCAAACTGTTCAGGGCAGTTTGCATCGTGGTGAAGGAGCGCAACCCAGAAACACGACTATCACGACGATAGCGGGCGGCATAGTCATTAATTTTTTGACGAGCCTCGGCGCGTAACTCCGCCATTTCTGGGGCATCGTTGGGGGTTTCCAGGACAGTGGTCAGGTTTTCCACCACTGCGAGGGTATCTTCCCGGTAGTTACCAGTGAGGCTATCGGCGGCGGCGAAGCCTCCCCCGACGAACGTGAGGGTCATGACGAGGCAAAAAGCGAGAATACGGTTAAAAATGGATTTAATTGACATGGGCTGGTTTTATTGGATGAGATTAAAAATTGAGCCTGCTCAATCCTAACGTGGATTGGAAGCCCACAGATCGCTTTCCCCCTCGGCTGTTCCAACTCCTGCGCTAGAATGGGGTCAGTTCTAATTTGCAAGATGCCATGGCTTTATCTCCACCGCTGACCCTAACCAACGACAATGTTGAAAATGTTCTGGATGAACTGCGCCCTTACCTAATGGCGGACGGGGGCAATGTTGAACTGGTCGAAATTGATGGCCCGATTGTGAAACTACGGCTCCAAGGGGCCTGTGGTTCTTGCCCCAGTTCAGCGATGACGCTCCGGATGGGGATTGAACGCCGCCTGCGGGAATTTATCCCCGAAATTGCCGAGATTGAACAGGTGCTTTAGGCCCCTCATCCCCCAGCCCCTTCTCCCACAACGGGGAGAAGGGGAGCCCGAAACCTTAGATCTAACCTCCCCCTCTCCCATTTTTGGG
>RECT01000400.1 GCA_007693875.1 Spirulina sp. DLM2.Bin59 | reverse complement strand
CTACTGAGTCAAACCAGCCTCGCTCTTGGGTTCTGCCAACAGCTATGGTCATAAAATAAATATCCTCTTGCTAGGTGAATCAAAGGCAAGATTCCTAAAAACGGGGGAGAGCTTGCGATCGCCGATCATAACGTGAAGTCACTCAAGCCTAAGGGAGGCAGAGATGCCCAACCTAGAGGGGTTTGAGGCCGCGGTAAACGCAGTTGTCAAAACTCAAGAAAGTGCAGATCACAAGCTAGCCTCATCTTCGAGGGCGCGGAAAAGGTGACAACGCCAGAAGATGATCGATTGTTGCTGGACAACAAGGCGGTAGCTCAAAATGAGCAACCTAGCGAAGGAGAGAATACCGAACAATCGGGTTCGTAGTTCCGACGCTTAAGATATTATTACCAAAAATTTTACAAATTGTCACATCTTTCCTCAGAAATCCCACAAATTCGCCGGGGCCCTGAACCTCTGCTAAGATAGTCCAGGATTAAGGCTCTCATTAATTTTAGGTATTTTTACTATGACAGCATCGACGTCATCGTCCTCAACGGGACAGGTTTTTCGGCAGTCTGTCCTTGGGTCACGCCGGTTGAGTAACCTAGTCTGGGCGATGGTTTCTGCCATTGGTGGCATCGGTTTTTTTCTGGCAGGGCTGTCGAGTTATCTCCATAAGAACTTGCTGATCGTCAGTGATACAACGAATTTAGTCTTTTTCCCCCAAGGGGTGGCGCTACTTTTTTACGGTGTAGTAGGCAGTGCGATCGCCCTTTACCAGATGGGGATGTTTATCCTAGATGTGGGGGGCGGCTACAACGAATTTGATAAAGCTGCGGGCAAGGTCACGATTTTTCGTTGGGGCTTTCCCGGCAAAAACCGGCAGGTCTGTGTCACCCATCCCTTGGATGCCGTCCAAGCCGTACGGGCAGAAATCCGGGAGGGGATTAACCCCAAACGGATGCTGTATTTACGGGTCAAAGCCAGCCGAGACCTGCCCCTGACCCGCATCGGTGAGCCTTTAACCCTGGCCCAGTTGGAAAACCAAGGTGCAGAACTGGCCCGCTTTCTTGAAGTGCCCCTCGAAGGACTCTAACGCTGAAATTAAGCTGAAATGACTATGTCCAATGCTCTGCTGCGATCGCAAGGATCGCGCCTCTGTTTACTGGTGGCTCTGATGGGTTTTTTACTGATGGGCTGTGCTCAAGCCGCCCCATCGGCAACGGATCCCAGCGCAACCGGCATCATTACCGCACAATCCAGTAACCCCATGAGTGAATTACCTAGACTTGAAGGCCCCGCTACCGTCGTCATGACCGTTAAAGGGCAACCCATTACCATTGCCATTGATGGTGATGCCGCTCCGATTACCGCCGGTAACTTTGTCGATCTCGTCCAGCGGGGCGTTTACGACGGCTTAATGTTTCACCGGGTTGTCACCCAACCAGAACCCTTTGTCGCCCAGGGGGGTGATCCCCAAGGGAAAGATCCCAATTTTCCCGAAAGTCGGTTAGGCACAGGCAATTTTGTTGACCCCGATACCGGTAAGCCCCGCTATATCCCCTTGGAAATCACCCCCGCTGGGGCCAGTGAGCCGGTCTATGGCAAAACCTTCCCCGATGCGGGAATCAGTGGCCCGCCGGCCCTGCGCCACACCCGAGGGGCGATCGCCATGGCCCGTTCCCAAATGCCCGATTCTGCCTCTTCCCAGTTCTATTTTGCCCTTTCTGACCTGGCCTTCCTGGATGGTAACTACGCCGTTTTTGGCTATGTCACCGAGGGGATGGATGTGGTGGATAGCATTGCCCAGCGCGATCGCATTGACTCGGTGATTGTCACCGCTGGCGCAGAAAACCTCAAGCAACCCTAGCCTCATGGGGGTGGTGATCACCGGGATCGGGCTACGTTCGGCTCTCGGAGATGCCCACCAAACCCAGCAGCACCTATTCCAGGGCAGATCTGGGGTTCAGCTCTATCAACCGTTCCCAGAGCTTCCCCCCCTTCCCCTGGCCCTAATTGGTGCTCATCCTCAAACCCTCCCAGCCCTCGTCCCCCCCCTTGTCCAGGCAACGCTCACCGATGCCTCCCTAGCGCCACCGCTGCCGAACTGGGGCGTGGTGGTGGGTTCCAGTCGCGGCTGTCAGGGCAATTGGGAGCAAATGGGCCGGGGAGAGCAGTTATTGAACCCTTGGTTTAGCCATTTACCCGCCACCGCTGCAACCCTGACCGCCCAAATTTTGCAAACCCCTGGGCCGGTATCGGCACCGATGGCGGCCTGTGGAACGGGGTTATGGGCGATCGCCCAAGGGTATCACTGGATCCAACAGGGACAATGTCCCCAGGTAATTGCCGGAGCCGTCGAGGCTCCCATTACCCCCCTTACCCTAGCGGGGTTCGCTCGCATGGGAGCTTTAGCCAAAACCGGCTGTTATCCCTTCGATCGCCAGCGGGAGGGCTTGGTCTTGGGGGAAGGAGGTGCTCTATTTTGTTTGGAATCCCACCGGGCAGCCCAGGCCCGCAACGCCCTGATTTACGGTGAAATCCTCGGGGTGGGTTTGACCTGTGATGCCTACCATGTCAGTGCGCCGGATCCCAGTGGTCAAGGGGCAAGGGCTGCCATCCTGCAATCTTTAGAGCGGGCCCACCTCAACCCCAGGGATATCGACTACATCCATGCCCATGGCACCGGCACACAGCGCAATGATCACCAAGAAGCGCAGGTGCTGACGGATCTCTTTCCCCATCGCCCCCCCGTGAGTTCCACCAAGGGAGGCACTGGCCATACATTGGGGGCTTCCGGGGCCCTGGGGATCGCGGTTTGTCTATGGGCGTTGCGATCGCAAACCCTACCCCCCTCCATTGGCCTCCAATTGCTAGCTTTTCCTGAACTCAATATGGTGCGTCGGGCGAAAAGAGCGAGAATTCACCACACACTTTGCCTCAGCTTTGGCTTTGGGGGGCAAAATCTTGCGATCATTCTGCGGCTCCATCGTCCAGATCCACCACAGGATCAGCCGTTAACATCTGACACTGTATCTCTGTCATCGGATCCCCTTGGGCTGGGGTAGCCAACAGGGTTAAATCTCCCCCCATGTGGTGAATGAGTTTGCGACTAAGGCTGAAGGCCATGGCTGGTGAGGGCAGCGGCAGGGGGATGTCTTCGGGTTGATCGGCAGTGAGCAGGGGCCAGGGTTGGTCGGCTCCCACTTCTTCCCAAATGGTTTTGGTGGAGGTGATCCTGATGCGAATTTGAACCCAGGTGGGCCCGGGTTCCACGGTGAGCTGAATGTCGCCATCCCTCATGAAGGCGATCGCCGTGTTAACCAAGTTAGCGAGGGCTTGAACAAATTTCTTTTCGTCGGCGATGATGTAGCAGTCAGGTTCTGGTTCAGTGAGGGCTAGGCCATAGCCACGATTGAGGGCGACGAGATGGGTGAGGCGATGAACACCCGTAAAGGCAGTCTGGATGGAGAGGGGGTGGGGATGAATCTGGTTGGTTCCGTAGTCGAGTTTAGCGATGTAAAGGATTTCATCGAGCAATTTGAGGAGTCGTTGCGCAGACTCATGGGCTTGGCGAACAAAGTCGCGTTCTTCTTCGGGACTTTCGCAAAGGTCAGAGAGAATCAGTTGATGCAGGCCCATCATGCTGCTAATGGGGGCGCGGAGTTCATGGGAGGTGCGAGCCAGGAATCCGGCTTTGAGTTGGTTGAGTTGACTTGCCTGTTCATAGGCTAGGGTCATCTGGGCCAGGGCTGTTTGTAGTTGAGCCAAATCCTGCTGTTCATCCATACCACTTTCTGTGAATTACGAGAGCGAAGTGCAAAGCCCCCGTTTTCTAAACGGGGAATATCAGCGAAGGGCTGAATTTACTCAGCCGTGAGCTAGTGCAAGGGAATGGTTTTATCACTCTAGAGCCACAGAACAGGGTACCATACTGCCTATGCAAAGTGCTCAGGTTTAAGCTCTACCTGCAAGCCTGAAACCAGAATCGAGACTGTCTAGGCTCTTGCCATGGCATGGGTGTTGGGGCGGCGCTGCTGCCTGTTGGGGGGTTGTTGTTGTGCTCAACTCAATGATTAAGCCGACATTCCGCCATTCCGCAGGTTACTCAATGGATGGTGCGTCAGCGGTAACGCTGCTGTTTGGCA
>RECT01000439.1 GCA_007693875.1 Spirulina sp. DLM2.Bin59 | reverse complement strand
CAGTCCCCCATTCCTCAATTTGAAGTGGCGGATGAAAACCCCGATTTCCAACTGCGGGAGTTTGATAATCCGGCGGATCTACTGCCCCGACCCAGCGGGTCAGAACCGTTGGCGCGGCGGCCGCTCCCCAACCCTGAACAGGCGGCGATCCTTGTGCCTGGGCCAGAAAAGGCCCCTGAGGAAGGCTCCAGATCTACAGATTCGGACACCCTCGCCGCTCGACGGGAGGAAGGACTCCTGAGCGACATTGAGGCGCGTCGGGAAAATCTCCGCAGTAACCCGATTAACACCACTGAAGCCGAAGCGGAGGAAAATAACGCCCGTTGGTTGGCGGCGGCGGTGGTGGAACCCCGGGCGCTGACGGTGGTGGGGAATTATCCCCAAGATGCCTGTTTACGGAAACTCTCTGGAACCACCATTTATGGGGTGGAGGTGCGTCCCGATGGTACGAAGGGGGAACCACAACTGTTGCAGAGTGCAGGCCATAAGATTTTTAATGATCAGGCGCGATCGCAACTGAGTTCCATCGGTTTCCCCACCGTCAACCGGCCCACCCCTTTCCGCGTTGCGGTGACATTTAACTACAATCCTGAAACCTGCCCCGGGTTAGCTGTGCCGGAAGCAACACCGGAACCCAGCCCACCGCGTCCCGATACCCCCCTCCCCGCCCCCCCCACCGAGGAATAGCCCCATGACTCTACCCGCCCCTTTTGCTGCCGATTTGGTTGCAGCGGCTCCCCGTTTGCAGGGACTATTGGATCGCTTCCCCACCTGCCGGGTTTTGGTGGTGGGGGACCTGACCCTGGATGAATTTCTCACGGGTCAGGTGGAGCGGATTTCCCGGGAGGCTCCAGTCTTGATTCTTCGCCATGAATTCACCCGCCAAATTCCTGGGGGGGGAGCGAATGCCATCTATAACTTGGCGAAGTTGGGGGCGGAGGTGATTGCCGTCGGCTTAATTGGTAAGGATGTGCAGGGGGAAGCGCTGCGGGAGATTTTCACCGCAGCGGGGATTAATACCCAGGGTTTAGTGATTGATGCCAGTCGGCCCACGGTGACAAAAACCCGGATTGTCGGCCATGCGCGGCAATCGGTGAGTCAGCAGATGGTGCGGATTGATCGCAAGTCCGATGAACCGGCCAGTTTAGAGATGCAGTTAGCGTTAGCGGCGGCGATTCAGACTCACTTGGGGGATGTGGATGCGGTGGTTTGTTCGGATTATGGGGAGGGGGTGTTTACACCGCCGGTCATTGAGGCCGCGCTAGGCCACGATCACACCATTGTCGATGCGCAAAAAGATCTGCCCCGCTACCGAGGGGCGACGATTTTCACCCCCAACCTCCCAGAGGCGGAAGGGGCGGTGGGCTATGGGCTACCGGATACTGCCACGGTGGAGCGGGCTAGTCAGGAATTACGCCAGCTTACCAAGGCGAAAAATATGCTAATTACGCGGGGGGATGAGGGGATGACATTGTGCGATCGCACCGGCACAATCCAGCATATTCCTGCCTTTAACCGTACCGATGTCTTTGATGTAACCGGAGCGGGGGATACGGTGGTGGCGGCATTAACCTTGGCCCTCTGTTTGGGGGCGACGGAATGGGAGGCGGCGGTGTTGGGGAATTTGGCGGCGAGTTTGGTGGTGCGGCATTTTGGCACAGCCACGACAACGGTAGCGGAAATGAAGGCAACCCTCGCGGGCCTCTGTGGGGAAAGCTAAGGGGAATGGGGGGATTGGGGAAAATTCTCCCAGGCGATCGCCTCAACCCCAGAATTTTGCACTATTGTGGTATTAATTCCCCAGGATTTTGAACCCCCACCAAAACGCCGAACCCCACTCCCTGAACTATGAGCGAACAAACCCCCCAATCCCAAGCGTTAGAAACCGAAACCCTGTGGGAAACAGACCTCAACACCGGCCCAACCCTTGACCAGGCCCATCCCATTGCCGAAACTGATTGGTTTACCCTCGCCCGCAAACTCCGCCAACGGAATCGGGAACTGCTACAACGGGCGGCGGATTTAGAGCAGGCTTTGGCCAAGACCCAAGACTCCCTGCAATCGGAGCGACGCCTAACCCAAAAGCGAGAACGGTTCACCGTCCAACAAAGTGAGGAATTGCTCGGTGCCCAGGCCCAGATGAATCTACTCTTTCAAGAATTAGAAGCCTCCCACAACGTCGCCCAACGGCAACATTTCCTGATCGAAAGCCTCTCTCAACAGTTAGAAACCGCCCAAAATCAGATCGCCCGGTTGGAGCAGGAATGCATCCTGGCGCGACAGACCTACACCGAACAGGCAAATCTGCTGTCAGAAGCCGCTGACAATTCCCAAGCCCTGCGCCAACATCTCGATCGCCAACAGACCCATACCCAACAGTTCAGGGCCGTTTTTAGCCGCTACCTCGAATCTGGAGATGCTAACCCGGTGTTGTGGGCAACAGAGCCCAATGCCGAGGAAGAAACCTTCCCCCGGGCCCAGGGCCCCGCCTTGGTGGAAACCCCTCCCCCGATCCAACCCTGGTCTACCCAACAGAGCCAGGCTTTGCCAGAACCCCCCGCCTGGGCAGCCCGTTTGCTCGATGATGAGGTTGAACAGTCAGAAACCACCACCGTAGAGGCCATCCGCATCGACGAACCCACCCCCCAACCCGGCAAATTCGCCAACCTGATCCTGCCGGACTTCCACGGCCGCACCGGCCGGAAGTTAATGCCGATGCCCAAGGCCCGGCCCCAAGCCAGCCCCGCTCCAAACCCGCTCCGCCCCAGTCGCCCCCCCCAGCGGCAAAAAAATTGCCTCCATTGCCGCTGTGAATCTCCCCAGCTTCCCCCGTTATCGGGGTCGCTAGGCTGCTGCGGATTAAGCGTTTCATCCACCGCCACCACCCTGGGAAAATCTTGCTGAATCCGTTACCGTGGGATGGAATGCTGTTAAGAATTTTTGTCCCCAACCTAACCCGATGATGCGGTTTTTCGATCTGTTTCTCAAAGGGGGGCCGGTGATGTACCCCCTCCTGGCGCTGTCGGTACTGACGATGGCCTATGCCTTCGATCGCGCTTGGTTTTGGCTCCGCCTCGTCACCCAGGAAAACCGCATCGTTAACGATGTCCTTGATGCCTCCCGCTATGACCTAGCCAAGGCCCATGAAATTGCCCTCTTAGCCCGGTATCTCCCCATTGGTCGCTTTTTGCTCGCCCCCTTACAATTGAACAACCCCAGCCCGGAAACCTTTCGCCTTGCCATGGAAGCGGCGGGGGATAAGGAGTTTGTCCAAATGCGTAAGGGGGATAAATTTTTAGAAACGGTGGTGGCGATCGCCCCCCTCTTAGGTTTACTCGGCACCGTCACCGGGTTAATCACGACGTTTAACAACCTCAACATTGGCGGCGGTGGCAGCACCGCCGAAGCCTCCCAAGCCGCTGCCGGCATTGGCGAAGCCCTGATCACCACTGCCGCCGGGATGATCGTCGCCATCCTTGCCCTCTTGGTGTTGCGGATTATGGTCACACTCCAGGCCCAACAGATGGATTATTTTTCCGAGGTAGGCAGTGAGTTAGAGTTGATCTATCGGCAAATCTGGTATGAACCTGCCCAGACCAGCGAACCCGCTGCCCTGCCCAGTCCGCACCCCTTTTCCAGTTAGGAGATTGCTATGGCTTTTCGGAACCGGGCCCGGTCGGCGGCTATCCCCCAGGTGAATCTCGTGCCCATGATGGATGTCTTAATGTCCGTCCTGACGTTTTTCATCATCACCGCCATGAACCTGACAGGGGAACGGATTGATCGCGTTACGCTCCCCGGCAATCCCGGGGAAAATGGCACAACGGCGATCCCGGAGGATGTCCAGCAGTTGATGATTGGGTTAACTGAAGATGAGCGCATTGTACTCGATAGTCGGGTATTGACGGAGGCAGAACTGGTGGCGGCCATGGAGGATTTTATGGCGGCCCACCCAACAGGGGTCATTGTGCTCAATGCTGATCGCACTTTACCCTATGAAAAGATCGCCGCCCTCCTCAAGGTCATGGGCCAGGTGGGGGGCGATCGCGTTTCCTTAGCTATTCAAAGAGGTGGAGAGTAGGCAGCAAAAATCTTCCCCCTTCCCACTTCTCACTTCCTACTTCTCACTTCCCCCTTCCCCATGC
>RECT01000351.1 GCA_007693875.1 Spirulina sp. DLM2.Bin59 | reverse complement strand
CAAAAATGGCAAAGGCGAGGACAATCACCAATAACCGATATTTCAACACTTGGGTCAATAGTTGCCCGTAGCGATACCGTACCCACAGAAAGCTGCGGTTAAATTGGACGATCATGCCCCAATTTTGCACACCACTGGAATTGCGCGTCCCTAAAAGGCGGGAGGCTAAGGCCGGCACAACGGTGAGGGCAAGCACCAGGGAGGCGGCGACGGCAAAGCTAATGGTGAGGATTAATTCTCGAAAGAGGAGGGAGAATAAACCGCCAATCATCAGGAAGGGAAGGACGGAGACGAGGTTGGTCATCGTCGAGGCGATGAGGGCGGATTCCACCTGTTGCCCCTTGGCGATCGCATGGGTAATGGGGTCATGGTGATCTTCTGAGCCAGCGGCGATCGCCTCCAGCATCACAATCGAGTTATCAACAACAATCCCCACCCCCAGGGCCAACCCCCCTAAGCTGAAGACGTTGATCGAGAGGCCAAATAATTGCATGAGGATCACCGCCGCCAAGGTGGCAAGGGGAATGGCGGTGACGATGATAAACGTCTGACGGAGGGAGCCAAGGAAGAAAAACACCGCCAAGGCCGCAAGAATCGTTCCGGTTAACCCCGCTGTGACGACATTTTCAATGGAGCTGCGAATAAACCGCGATTCATCGAGGGTGGCCACTAAGTCCATATCGGGAGGAATTGCCCCCCCGGCTCGCATTTCTGCCAGTTTGGCCTTGACAGCATCGACGACGGCGATCGTATTGGCATCAGCCTGCTTTTGGATACTGACCTTCACCGCCCCCTCACCATTGAGGGATACAAACACCCGTTGATCTTCCGCCCCATCCACCACTTCCGCCACATCCCGCAGATAAATGCGGCGGCTGGTGTTTAACGGTAAAACTAAATCCCGGAGTTCCTGCACGGAATTAAACCGGCCCACCGTCCGGGCCAGGGGTTCGCCGCGATCGCCCTCCAACCGTCCCCCGGCAATATCCTGATTCCGTTCCCGCAGGGCAGTGAGGACATCCTGCAAACTCACCCCCAAGGATTGCAAGCGGTTCAAATCCAGATTGACCTGGACTTCTTCCCGCAGGCCCCCAGACACATCCACACTGGCTACCCCCAGCACCACCGCCAACTCCCGAGCAATTTCCTGATCGGCAAAGACCCGCAACTGCACCGGATCAAGGAGGGAAGATTCTAGGGCAAACTCATAAACCGGCAGTTGGGAGGGGTCAAACTTAAACATCCGGGGTTCTTCGACAATATCCGGCAGGCTGGAGCGGGCGCGGTTCAGCGTTGCCGTGGCATCATTGAGGGCTTGATCAATGTCTTCCCCCGGTTGGAAAAACAAATCTAAACTGATCCGCCCTTCACGGGTTTGGGAATAAACCTGTACCACCCCTTCCGTGGCACTGAGGGCAGCTTCTAAGGGTTTAGTGACTTCTTCAACAGCCACCTCTGGGGAAACCCCAGGGGCATCGACCCGTAAACCGATGCGGGGATAGGTAATCGCAGGCAGGAGATCGACATTGAGTTGCAAGAGGAAAAACACGCCTAGCACCAAGGTGGCCAAGGTGAGCATCAATGTGCCGATGTGCCGCCGGATAGCGATCGCACTAATGGAACCCTTGGGTTGGCGGGGTTCCTGGGGGAAAAACAGTTTCGGTCGGGAGGAGCGGGCCATAGGGCATGGGGAGAGAAAAGGCTTGCTTTTAGGATAAACGGTGAGCGGAGTCAAGGCATGGGCCGAAGGTCATAGTCTAATTTTTAGCCCCAGGGGAGAAAATTCTTCCGGAAGCCTTGGATCGAAACTGGTCAGGTTAGGATAAAGCGATCTGCGATCATGTCCCTATCGCCCGCTCATCCTCCCTGCCCGTATGAAGCGATTTTTAAAGCCCATTACCCCATTGCCCCTGCGGGTTGTGCTCATTGCGCCATTTTTATTGCAAATGGCGATCGCCGTCAGCATCATTGGTTATCTCTCCTTTCGCACCGGGCAACGGGCCGTCAACACCCTGGCCTCCCAGTTGCGCAGCGAACTCACCGCCCGCATTCAACAACGCCTCCACCATTCCGTTGCCGCCCCCCACTTGGTGAACAGTCTCAATGCCACAAACCTCAGCAATGGCACATTAGATCTCGCCAACACCCGAGGCGGCTCCCAACTGCTTCAGCAACTTAAAAATACCCCCCTCACCAATAGCCTCTACTGTGGCAACGAGCGCGGTGACTTCTTTGGGGCAACGCGCCGCCAGGGAACCAGTCGCTTTGATCGCCGTACCCTGCAAATGATGGTCAGTAATCAGCGCACGGGGGGCGTTTATCACCTCTACGATGTGGATAATCAGGGCAATATCACCCATTTACTCGATACCCTCAGTGCCTATGATCCCCGGCGACGGCCTTGGTATATTGCCGGTCGCCAAGCCGGGCAACCCACCTGGAGTCCGGTTTATCTCGATTTTTCTTCAGGATTGCCCACAATTACCGCTAGCCAACCGGTGTATCGGGACAATGCCTTAGTGGGGGTTTGTGGAACTGATGTTGTGCTATCGGAAGAGTTGCGGACATTTCTCCACAGTTTGGACATTGGCCAATCGGGAGAGGCCTTTATTATTGAGCGGTCGGGGGCGTTGATTTCCAGTTCTACCGACGATGATTATACGGTGATGGATGGCGATCCGCGTCAGCGTGCCCATCGCGCCCGTCGTTTACAGGCCACGGAAAGCGAAGATCCCCTCGTGCGAGCCACCGCTGTTCATCTGTTGGCCCACTTTGGCAATTTTGTGGACATTCGCGAAAGCCAACAACTAGACTTTGCCCTTGATGGCAAACGGCAATTTATTCAAGTTGCCCCCTTTCGGGATGGCCAGGGGTTGGATTGGTTGGTGGTGCTGGTGGTACCGGAAGCAGATTTTATGGCGCAAATTCAGGCCAACACCCGCAACACGGTGTTGCTTTGTTTGCTGGCCTTAGCCATTGCAACGGGGGTGGGGATTTTGACGGCAAGGATGTTAATGGGGC
Organism: Spirulina sp. DLM2.Bin59; assembly: GCA_007693875.1. Classification (GTDB taxonomy): domain Bacteria; phylum Cyanobacteriota; class Cyanobacteriia; order Cyanobacteriales; family Spirulinaceae; genus Spirulina. The sequence continues at coordinate 1,137 of RECT01000351.1, read as the reverse complement.
CAATTTTACGGTTGATTCAGGCCACAGAGGCGATCGCGGGCGGCAAGTTAGAGCAAAATGTCACTACCCAAGGGATTAATGAACTGTTGCGGTTGGCCAATTCCTTTAATAGTATGACGGCACAACTGAAGGAATCTTTTGAAAGTTTAGAGAGTCAGCGCAACTCCTTTGCGCGGTTTGTGCCAGCGGAATATTTGGAGTTTTTGCGGCGGGATAGTTTGGTGAATGTGGCCCTGGGGGAGCACGTCAGCACGGATATGGCGATGCTCTTTTCCGATATTCGCTCCTTTACAACACTGTTGGAGCAGATGACCCCCCAGGAAAGTTTCACGTTTATTAATGGCTATCTGGAGCAGGTTTCCCCGGAAATTCGTAACCATCGTGGTTTTATCGTTAAGTATTTAGGGGATGGGATTATGGCGGCCTTTCCCCAGGGTTCACGGGATGCAGTGGCGGCGGCGATCGCCCAACAGGAACGAGTCCGCCATTACAACGCCATCATCCCCCAAACCTTCCCGATTCAAATTGGCATCGGCATTCATTTTGGGCGGATCATGGTGGGGATTGTGGGGGAAACGGGGCGGATGCAGGGGGATGCCTTTTCCGATGCGGTGAATTTGGCGGCGCGGCTGGAGGGGTTGACGAAGTTTTACGGCGTGGCGGTGTTGATTTCGGAGGCGGTGTTGGAGAATTTAGGGGATCATTCCTACGCGGTGCGGTTTTTGGATCGGGTGATGGTGAAGGGCAGGGGGGAGGCGATCGCCATCTATGAAGTCCTCGACGCTGACCCGAACAAGGCGGGCAAGTTAGCAACCCAAGCGGATTTTGATCAAGGCATCCAAGCCTACCAACGGGGGGACATCCCCACCGCCCAAGCTGCCTTTACCGCCGTTCTCACCAAAAACCCCACGGACAAAACCGCCAGTCTTTACCTCGAACGCCTCGCCAGCTTTGCTCACAACGGCCTCCCCCCCCATTGGCAAGGCATCTGGCAATTCACCGATAAGTAGGGGCAAAATCTCTCCCCGTTGGGCGATGAGGGGGGCGATCGCCTGCTTATACCAATTCGCTAAAATCCAGCGACAGAACAAGGGGCTGAAGCCCTTTCCCTGAATCACTTTATGTGTAGCTCCCATT
>RECT01000306.1 GCA_007693875.1 Spirulina sp. DLM2.Bin59 | reverse complement strand
GTTATCTCCGGTCACTCCCCCACCTCGGCGGATGCCAGGTGGGGGTCATTGAAGGATGTTATAGCAGTAGCGAAGGGGGTTAGGACATCGCGTAGGGTGGGCAATGCCCTACCAGGAGAGGGTTTTCGATTTTTGAAATGTCCTAATAATACTGATTACTGCTATAAGTAATAAATCACATTCTGCAGGTTAAGACTAATTATGCCAGTTAACGGTGCGTCAGACACAGTTCAACCACCAACATCATTATTGATCTGGTCTGATGCACCCTACAATTGAATCGTAGGGTACGTCGGAGCGGTTAATCCATGAGGAAGAGAGTAACATCACGGCTGACGCACCATTTATTGAGCAACCTAGTGAACAATCTATATTATTCGGTTCTGCATGGCTATCTCTACTGATCTTTTTTGTCTAAGAAGAGCCAGATATTGAATGCTGCTGCAGCGATAAAAAGCAGTAAAGATCCCCAGAAGCCCAGTCCATAGGTTACACGGAGTCCGGCTAATCCAGCAAATCCAGCACCCCGTTCGAGTAAGGACTTATCTATGCCTGATTTCAGGGATAGAAGCATTATTGTCCCCAGTGCTCCTGAGCCAGCAGTCACTAAGACACTGCGATGGAACTTGAGAAAACTGGTACCCAGTCCAACACCAGCCGCAGCTAGTGCAACTAGTGCCTGGGTATTAGGGCGCACTGTCTCTATTTCTTCACCGCCGGCAAACTCGGGTGTTTCAACTTTTGAACCTGTTACCAGTTGTATCCCTGATAGTTCTGCAACTTGAGTATTTCCACAAGAAACAGTGACAAAGGGGAAAAAGAAACAAAGTAGGATAATCACAAACATGGAAGCAGAGATCCTTTTAAGTTTTGGCATGATGGTTATCTCCTAAATTTAGAAAATGTCTTTGCGTTTTTGGATGGCGGTTGTAGCGGCGAGATATATTGCAGCATGTAAGCAGAGGATTCCCCAATTGAGCCAAAGATTTTGCCAGGTTGGGTCATAAACAGTAGTGGGTTCAAAGGGTTGGGGTAATAGACTGCCATCGGGTAACTGCGTTGGTTCTGGAACCATGGCATTGACATCAACAAGCGTTCCATAGGCCCCCACAGACCATCGACTTAGCATGAGCCAAGAGATATACTTCGCAACGCCTTCCATTTTAAAGAGTACACCAGAGAAAATAATTTGGGGTAGCAAAATTAACGGCAATGCACTATTGGCTTGAGCACTATTATTCACTAAGGCTGAAATGAAAAGACCCAAACTCATACAGGTGAATAAGGTTAAAAAACTTGTGATGCCAGCACTGGCAACCCAGGGAATAAGCTCGGTTTCTGGGGATGCAAAACAGCCGAGAATCGCTAGGGTCATGAGCAGGGCTTGGGCGATCGCCACCCCTCCCAAAATCACCACCTTAGAACCCAAATAAGCAAAAAGACCCAGGTTAACTAACCGTTCTCGCGCATAAATAGCCGCCTCCTTGACAATTTCTTGCAAACTGCTCGATAAACCCACCCACAGGGCCGCACTGGTAAACACAAACAGGACGCGCAATGCTAAAGGGGCAAGGGTGGGGTCATCCTCAGGGCCAAGAATCAGCGGATCTTTATCCCCTAAAGCCAGGGCAATCAGACCAATGCCCACAGGGGCCGTTAGTAACGCTAAACCCAAATTAATCCCATCTCGCATCAGCAATTGAAATTGTCGCTGTACCAGGAGGCGTAATTGTTGCCAGAGCGATCGCTTCACCTGCTCCGGTGGTGTACCGCCAGAGGAGCGCGTTTCGTTAGTGAGATGGGTGGCGATATAGCGTTGATAATAGAGGCATTCGGGACGATTAAAGCGATTCGCTTCCGCCACCACATTGACGCGATCTTCAAGGTAGTTGTAAATATCAGGAAACTCCTCCGGCCGGGGGGCAGTGACCTGCGCTAAAAAAGCCTGATCCGGAGGGGGTACATGGGCAAAATAGCGCAGGGCATCCTCAGGCGCACCAAAATAGCAAAGTTTCCCCCCTTTGCCTAGAAAAACAATGCGATCGCATAAGCTAATATTTGCCGTTGCATGGGTGACGAGGATAATCGTTCGCCCTTGATCAGCTAACTTCCGCAACAGCAGCATCATTTTTTTATCCAGACCCGGATCTAAACCTGATGTGGGTTCATCCAAGAAAAAAAGCTTCGGATCTGCTAACAATTCAACACCAATACTGACCCGTTTGCGCTGACCACCGCTGAGATTTTTTACCAGCGTGTTGCCATGCTCCTTCATTTCAATTTGCCCCAAGGTTTGCTCAATAGCTTGGTTAATATTGACATCTGGCGAGAGGCGTAACTGAGCAGCATAGGTTAACACCTCATTAACGGTTAAGTCGTAATGAACAATGTCATCTTGGGGGACATAACCAATCTGGGTGCGATAGATATTGAAGTTATTGCGGAGCAGTTCACCATTGAGGAATACATTACCACTAGTAGTGGAACTGATCCCTAACAGCGTTTTCATTAATGTACTTTTACCCGTCCCACTCCCCCCCACCAGAGCCACCAGTTGGCCGGGTTCAATGGGTAGGGAAATATCATCTAGGATTCGATAACTTTCTCCTTTTTTGTTTTTGACTTGTCGCACCAAATTATAGGCATCGAGCCGCACACGATTGCCGGTATCGGCGAGGGCTAACTCATCACCATTGATCACCAATAAATAGGAACCAATGCGAATCCGATCCCCTGAGTTTAACGTGATGGTACGATTAACCTTATTACCATTGACAAATACGCCATTAGTACTACAGTCTTGCAGTACATACTGACCGCGATCGTTACTATCAATGATCGCATGGCGGCGGGATACCGTCGGGGCATCTAACATTAAGGTTGCACTGGGATCGCGACCGAGGACAACGGAACGATGGCGCAGAGAAATAGATTGCGCGTTGGGGAGCTTGGGCTTGGCGGCGCGATCGCCCGTGCTCCAAAAGGTCAGACTCACCAAATTACTGGGGTTCTGTCCAATCTGAATTTCCAGGCCATCTGCGAGGAGAATCCCCTCATGGCAGGTGATGCGCGTGTGGTTGGCAAACATGCCATTCCGGCTCGGCTGTTTTCCATCACCATCATAGAGATAGTAAGCTTTGCCTGCCCGTTGAATCGTGGCTTGGCAGCCGGAAATCACGGTCCAATCAGCGGGCAGCACAAGATCCGCCCTTTGGTTATCCCGGCCGAGAACGTGGCGATCGCCCCTCAGGGGAATGGGCGCTGAAACCCCTCCTTGATACTTAGCGACAAAGTGAGGCCCCATGCCCATTTTTGTCGATGTCGGGTTCGGAATGCTCATGCGATACTCCTGGCTGCCTCACCAGCAGGCCGGTTACAATGAAAGCGGCCTTCATGCTAGGGGTTGCCCCCATTGGTGGCTCTAGTTTTCACATTTTTTTCAGGATTGCAGATCAAAAACTGAACTGCAATGTCCAGAAAATTTGCACAATGGGAGAAATTCGCCATTTGGATGAAATGCCATGACTGCAGCTATTTTTCACCTTGCCATCCCGATCAACGATGTTGCTAAAGCCAAACAATTTTATGTGGAGGGGTTGGGCTGTACCCTGGGGCGGCAATCTCCCCAAGCGATGATTTTGAACTTTTGGGATCACCAGGTGGTGGCCCATGTCTCCCATGACCCCCTTACCCCCCAACGGGGTATCTATCCCCGCCATTTTGGTTTGATCTTTCCCGTGGAGGCGGATTGGGAGACGACGCTCACCCGTGCCAAAAACCATAACCTCTTGTTTCGTGAACCAGAAAAGCGCCGTTTTCCCGGTCAACTCACCGAACATCGCACCTTCTTCCTAGAAGACCCCTTTTATAACCTCCTGGAGTTTAAATATTACTGCCACGCTGAGGCCATTTTTAGCCCCCAAGCGGGGGCAGCGGTGGGCGATCGCTAGACGATACGCAGGCGATCGCGCTCCCTAGGGTGTCCAAGCTTGGAAGGCAATATACACCACCTCACCGCCCTTTAATTCCAAGGTGAGGTTGGCCCCCGCGCCACTGTCATCGGTTTCTTCAAACACAAGCCACTGATCACTGTCTTCGGTGATATTGTTTTGCGTCACCTCTCCCCGCGAAAGAATCCACCCCAAATTTTTTGCCGCCTGCACCGTCATCGGGGCATGGGGTCGAAACACAGCCCCGGCTCCTTCCGTTCCATAGGCCACCATTTCCAGCACCCCATCCACAAATTGATATTCCCGCTTATAGTTGCAAATAGTCCCCACAATCACTTTGACGGGATACACCTTACAAGCCGCTCCCCACCAAGGAATTTCCTCAAAAATTGCTGGTGAGAGGGATTGATTTTGATAACGATTGGAGGGGGAAATGGTGATACCGTCTGCGAGGAGTCGGGGGGTATCCTGAGGGGTGGCGGCCACCGGGGTGGTGGGAGGATTGGCCGCTGGGGTTTCAGTGGGGGAGGCAATGGCCCCTTCCCCACCCGTTCCGGGGGCAATCGTCAGGGTGCGATCTTCCCCCAAATCCACCTTAATGGTGCAAGCACCTAAACCGAGGAGGGCGATCAATCCCCAACCCCATGGAAGTCCTTTAAAGCTGCTCACGATGGGAGCCAACGAAACCATACTATTTTTCCTTGCTTGCAATTGAAGCGATCGCTAGAGGGCTAAATCCTCGCCCGCAGCGATCGCCATCCGGTTATAACAAATCATTGAGAAACTGCCCATCCCCCCAGGGGTTAGGGGGATGAATCCGCAGCGAGATCTACTTAAATCGCCAGCCGTTGGTAGATTTCATCTAAGTAGCGCAGATGATGCTGGGGATCGAAACAATCGGCAATCTCATCGGCAGTGAGATGTTGGGTAATCTCCCCATTGGCCTCCACTTGGGCGCGGAAATCCCCCCCCGGCACATTCCATTCACTATGGGCACAGCCCTGAACAAGGCCATAGGCCGCTTCACGATTCATCCCCTTTTCCACCAAGGCCAACAGCACCCGCTGACTGAAGATCACACCGCCGTAAACGTTCATATTGCGCTGCATATTTTCCGGATAAACCAACAGCTTTTGAATCAAATTTGTGGTTTCATTGAGCATGAAATGGGTGAGGATACAACTATCAGGCATCACGACCCGCTCCACAGAACTGTGGGAAATATCCCGCTCATGCCAGAGGGCGACATTTTCTAACCCCGCCATGGCATTGCCCCGGACAATCCGAGCCATACCCGTGAGGCGTTCAGAGCGGATCGGGTTGCGCTTGTGGGGCATCGCCGACGAACCCTTTTGGCCTTTGGAGAAAAATTCCTCCACTTCTAACACATCGGTGCGTTGGAGATTGCGAATTTCCACCGCGAACCGTTCCAGGGAGGCGGCTAAGAGGGCCAGTTGTTGGAGAAATTGGGCGTGGCGATCACGAGAGATCACCTGAGTGGAAGCGGTATCGGGGGTTAAACCCAACTTTTGACAGGCTAAAGCCTCCACTTGGGGGTCAAGATTGGCATAGGTTCCCACCGCCCCGGAGATTTTGCCGACGGCGACCTCTTCCCGCAAATGGACGAGGCGATCGCGCCCCCGCAACACCTCCGCCAACCAACCCGCCAATTTAAACCCAAAGGTAATCGGCTCGGCATGGATGCCATGGGACCGGCCCACCATGACGGTATAGCGGTGCTGTTGGGCTTGGTAACGAATGGCTTGGCTCAATTCTTCCACTTTTTCCAGGATCAGATCCAAACTGGCCACCATTTGCAACGCCAGGCCCGTATCCAACACATCAGAACTGGTCATGCCCAAGTGAATATAGCGGCCCGCATCCCCTACATATTCATTGACATTGGTGAGGAAAGCGATCACATCATGGCGGACTTTCGCCTCAATTTCGAGAATCCGGGCAGGATCAAAATTAGCCTTGGTTTTGATCACCTCCACTGCCTCAGTGGGGATATAGCCCAGTTCTGCCTGGGCCTCACAGACTGCAATTTCAACCTGTAACCAGGTTTTAAACTTATAGGCATCCGTCCACAATTGCCCCATCTCCGGCAGGGTGTAGCGTTCAATCACAGTCTGTCATCCATAGCAATACAGCTTGATTATTGTACTATTCTTGGTTCCTGGTTTTCTAGGCCCAGGGGGCGATCGCCTTCACATTTTTTAACTTTTCCCACCACTGCCCACCACAATTGAGCACTAACCTACTTTTTCCAACAGTTCTAGCGTTAACTTACTAAACGCCTTAGAACCTGCCGTATTGGGAAGATTAAGCACCACTGGCGTAAAACTATCCACCGCCTTGGCCACATTGACATCTAAAGGGATTGCAGTTTGAAACAGTTGGGTCGGTTCAAAATCCTGCTTAATCCGCTGCATCACTTGGTTATAGTAGCGACTGTTTAAAAAGCCACCGGATTGAATAAACACAATCCCCAGCAGTTTTAAGGCCAGTTCAGGTTGATATTGTGCCTTGAGCTTATCGATGCGCTGCTCAAGCAACTGAATCCCCACGAGGGATAGCGGTTCTGGGCGAGCAGGGAGCAGATAAAAATCACTGGCAACGATGGCGCTGCGGGTGAGTAGGTTATACCCTGGCGCACAGTCGATTAAGATGTAATCATAATTGCTCCGAATTGGCTCTAGAACTGAAGTGATTAAATTTTGTTCAAACCCTTGCCAGGTGGTGGCAAACTTTTGATCTTGTTCGGGTTCAAGGGATTTCTTATACAGGGCTTCGGTAACGGTATATTCATCATATAGCTCTATATCTCCCGGTAATAGATCTAAACCGGGCAACTCACAAACGCCGGGTAAAATCATGTCCGCCGTTGCGAATTTTCGCGCAATATAGGGCCGCACCACTTTGTCAATTAAATAACTAATCGTCCGTCGGCCACGCCGCAGCCGGCCAAAGTCTTGGGGAGAAATCACGCTGAGGGTGGCACTAATTTGTGAATCGAGATCAACGATCAGGACGCGCTTGTGGTGATCCCGCACTAAGCAGGCGGCGAGGTTAACGGTGAGTGTGGTTTTGCCCACACCCCCTTTCATATTAATTGTGCTGAGTACAACGGTCATAGCCTATATCTAGATCGGGGGATTCGTGGGCGGTGAAGATGGGGCGGTGGCTCTTGTCAGGGGTGATCCCCTAGGAGCGTCGGCCTAACCCTAGATGATTATCCCTGAGATTGCCTTCCCTGGCCAATGTACTGATTTTTGCCCCATCGGTAAAAAAATCCGGACTCGGGCAGGGCCGGCCCGAAAATCGAACTAAACCGTAACCTGATTATCCGCTTTGTTGAGCCTGTGATTCAGTCTGTCAGGCTCAGCGATCGCCCCATATTTTTGGGGTTAGGTGCGGTGGTTTAGGGAGATAGGGCGATCGCCCTCCTGCTTTTGATTCCTCATTGAGAATAAATCCTATGGAATTGCCAACAACAGGCCCCAACGGGAGCTTAAACATCTCCACATCTACCCAAATCGAAATGCAACTCACCCAGGGCCAGATCTATCAAGGGGCGCTGACGGCATTGCAACATCTGACGGGGGAGCAACCGGAAGTGATTCATGCACTGCTGCGGGCATTAAACCATGAAGCGGTTCAAACGACCCTCCATTATTTAGCCAGTCAGCCCGCCGCTGCCCCCCTGCCGCCGCCTCAGCCGCGAGAACTCCCCTCAGCGGAGCTGGAACCCGTGGATCCCATCTGTCAAGAATATCAGCAAATTGGCCAGCAAATTAAGCGCGTCCGCCAAGCCCGTTCCATGACTCAAGGGGAACTGGCCAACCGCACCTTGATTCCGGTGGTGCATATTAAGGCGTTGGAAGCCGGGAACATTGAGGTGTTGCCGGAAGAGATTTATCTGCAAGGGTTTATTCAGCGCATTGGCCAAGCCCTGGAACTGCCGGAATTAGCCCAACGCAAGGGCAAGACGCCAACGGATAATGTCATGCCTTCCTGGTATAACCCCATGCTCCATGATCGCTGTCGTCACGCCCTCAATGGGGCAACACCGCTGAGGGTCTATGCGGGTTACACCGTGGCGATCGCCGGCATTATTGGCGGCTATGGTTGGGTGGCGGCGGGGTTAAATGCCGATGTCATTGAATCATTTTTGCCCTGGAATTCCTCCTCAAACAGCGAGATCCAAGCCCCAAGGAACCAATTAACCGCTGCGCCCATGCCCCAGCCCCAAGTGGTTCCCCCCGATAGCATTATTGAGCCCTTTTAAGCCGCTGTAGTTGGGATCAGGTGGTGCAGTCTTGTGGAGGGGCAGTGGTGACGGTGATGTCGTTATAGCCCGCCAGAGTGAGGAGTTGGGTGATGGCCACCTCGGCGCGATCGCCCGCTTGGGTGAGGATGCCCTGTTCACAGGCCGCCAGGGTGATCTGACTGAGGGTTTCCCGTTGGGCAAGGGTTTGCAATTGGGGGGCAGCATCGGGGCCCAAACCGAGAAAGCCGCGATTATAGTCATAGACTTCCGACCGCTCCACATCAATTTTGCGATCCAAGATTTGCGGTGCGGGGAGGTTAACCGTAATCCCCGCTTCGGTGACTTGCACATCAGCGGCGGTCAATTGGCTTAAATCAATCCCCGCTTTCACTTCCCCATGGGCAATGTAGAGCAGTTTTGTGGTGCCGATGGTGAGGCCAGCCCACTGGCGGGATTGAGCGGTGGGCACGACGGTTTCTAGGGTATAAATGGCCGTGGTTAATTCGCTGGCTTCGCGAATCTGGGCCAGGATCAATGTGCCCACATCCACCGTCGGGGGGGTGTCCTGAAGGCGTAACCCCTGTAACGCCTGATCTAGCCAATGGTTCCCTAAACGGACTGTCAGGTTTAGGCCCAGGGTTAAGGCGATCGCCCCCCCTGTGGCCAAGGAGAGCAAAGTAGATAACTTGGGGAATCGGAGGGAAGAACGCATTGGTTACTCGGGGGGGTGAAGCCAACTCAGGGGAAACTTCTCTAATCTAACGCCTCTGTCCCCTCAATGCGGCAAAGCGATGATTGCCGCTCGCCTCGAAATGACCATCCTGTACACTGGGGAATCCCCCTTCTCTCTTAACCTTGAGCGACCCTATGGAAATCTTAATGATCTCCGCCCCCTTTCCCTATCCCCCCAGTCGTGGCGGCACCCAAATCCGCACCTTCAACCTCCTCAAACAATTGAGTCAAGACCATGCCATTACCCTGGTCACTCAACGGGGCGGCCATGTGACCGCTGGGGATCTGGAAGCCTTGCGGGAATATGTGGGTCAGTTGCAGGTGTTTGCGCCACCGTCACCGCCTTTGGGGGGAATGGTGCGGAAAGGACTGCGGTTTGGTCGGGCTTGGCTCACAGGAGTTCCCGCCCATATTCGCAGCCAAATTTCCCCGGCCATGGCGGCTTGGGTCGCAGACCAGGCCCCCCGGTTTGAGGTGATCACCGCTGAACATACGGTGAATGAGGCCTATGTACAACCCCAATGGCGCGATCGCCAGCGGGTGGTGGCCAATATCCACAGTTCCCTATCAGAAACTGTCCGGCAAATGCTGGCGGCGGGAACCACTGATCAGGGGCGGCGCGATCGCCTCAATCTCCCCCTCTTGCGCCGCTATGAACAGGGCTACTGCCGCAAGTTTTCCCATTTAGTCGTCACCACCCCGGAGGATCGGGCCCAATTCCAACGCCTCAGCCCCGATACCCCCATCGCCGTCATTCCCAATGGTGTTGATCTTGACCTTTTTCCACTGCGCACCGTTGATCCCGGGGGGGCAAGATTAATCTTCGTGGGGGCGATGGATAATCAACCCAACATCGACGCCGCCCAATTCCTCTGTCGGGAGATTTTACCCCCCCTGCGGGAGCGTGTCCCTGATGTCACCGTTGCCTTGGTGGGGGCGCGGCCGGGGCCCGCCGTGCAGGCCTTGGCAGCACTGCCGGGGGTGAAGGTGTGGGGGCAGGTGGCGGAGATGGCGGCGGCCCTCCATCAGGCCACCCTCTGTGTGATTCCCATGCGCAGCGGGTTCGGGATTAAAAATAAAACCCTGGAGGCCCTAGCTGCTGGTGTGCCAGTGGTGGGGAGCGATCGCGCCCTTGAAGGCCTCACCATTGATCCCCAGGGGGCGATTCGCGCCAATACTGTCGGGGAATTTCTCGCTGCCATAGAAGGGCTATTAAAGAATCCATGCCAACGTCAAGGGTTAGCCCAGGCGGGCCGGCAATATATTGAAACCCATTTCACCTGGCAGGCGGCAGCGGCTCGCTATGGGACAGTTTTGGCCGGCTCCTTACCCCCAGAACTGTGATAGAGTACATTTATTCTTGCCGAGAATATGGCACAATCGCCAGTAGCTCAGTGCAAATGCAGAATTTGGTGATTTGATGATGAAAATTGGCAGTTGGTATCAAGGGGAAAACCGTTGTAGTTTTCGGGTTTGGGCGCCCAAGTGCGATCGCCTCGCGGTGCATCTGCTCGCCCCCGAAGATCGCCTCATTCCCCTCACCTCAACGGAGCGAGGCTACTGGGAAACCACCGCCGAAAATATTCCCCCCGGGACAAAATACGTTTATCAACTCAATGACGACCTCGAGCGCCCCGACCCCGCTGCCCACGCCCAACCGGAGGGAGTCCATGGCCCCTCCCAAGTGGTGGATCATACCAGGGCTTGGCAGGATCAGGACTGGCAGAACTATGCCCTAGGGGAATACATTATCTATGAACTGCATGTGGGCACCTTCACCCCAGCCGGGACATTTACCGCCATGATTCCCCGGCTAGCCGATCTCAAAGCCCTGGGCATCAACGCCATTGAATTGATGCCCGTGGCAGCGTTCCCCGGTACGCGCAACTGGGGCTATGATGGCGTTTACCTCTACGGTGTCCAGGCCTCCTACGGTGGCCCCGAGGCGCTCAAAGCGTTGGTGGATGCCTGCCACCAAGAGGGGATCGCCGTGATTATGGATGTGGTCTATAACCATTTTGGCCCCGAGGGGAATTACCTCTGGCCCTACGGCCCCTATTTCACCAGCCAATACCGTACCCCTTGGGGTGATGCGGTGAACTACGACCAGGCCCACAGCAACGAGGTGCGGCAATTCTTTATTCAAAATGCCCTCTATTGGCTGGAGACCTACCATATTGATGCCCTGCGCCTCGATGCCATCCATGCCATTTATGATTTTAGTGCCCAGCCCTTTTTGCAAGAATTGGGCCAGGCGGTGGCGGCCCTCAGTGAGGCGAGTTATCCCCGCTATTTAATTGCCGAGAGTGATTTGAATGACGTGCGGGTGTTGCGATCGCCCGACCTCGGCGGGTTTGGCCACCACAGCCAATGGTGCGATGATTTCCACCATGCCCTCCATACCCTCCTGACGGGGGAATCCTCCGGGTATTACCAAGATTTCGGCCGCGTCGCTGACCTGGCCACCAGTTACCGCCAAGGCTACGTCTACACCGGGCAATATTCCCCCCACCGTCGCCGCAACCATGGCAACAGCCCCCAGGGATGCAGCGGCGATAACTTTGTTGTCTGTAACCAGAACCATGATCAAATCGGCAATCGGTTAGGGGGCGATCGCCTCACCCAAACCCTCAATTTTGAGCAGCTCAAACTGGCCGCCGCCGCCACGCTTCTGTCCCCCTTTGTGCCCATGCTGTTTATGGGGGAAGAATACGGCGAAACCCGACCCTTTCAATATTTCGTCAGCCATAGCGACCCGGCGTTAATTGAAGGGGTACGCCAGGGCCGCCGGGAAGAATTTAAATCCTTTGGCTGGCCCGAAGATCAAATTCCCGACCCCCAAGGCGAGCAGGTCTTCACCGATTCGATCCTCAGTTGGGATTGGTCTGATCTCCACCGGGCCAGCCTGCGATCGCTCTACCAAACCCTGATCCAACTGCGCCGCCATTGGTCGCCCCTCACCGCTCTCGATTTAGCCCCCATTGCCGTCACACCCATGGAGGCGGCACAAACCTTGATGGTGGAGCGGCCGGGGCTGTGGCTCGCCCTCAACTTCAGCCCCAACACCGTGACCATCCCCGCCCCCATCGGCCACTGGCAACAAAAACTTGACACCGCCGCCCCCCAATGGCATGGCCCTGGCTCCACCGCCCCCGAGGATTGCACTGGCGGCACTGAGGTGGCCCTTGCTCCCCATGCCGCCATCCTCTATGGCAGAATTGACTGACCCGATCTATGTCTGCAAACCCTGGCCTTTCCGGATAACCGCCCTCCCCATTTCCCGGATCGCTGTTATCCTGCCAGTAATTGTTATCAAAAATTGCTAAACTTCTGCCATCATGATGCACCTGCCCCTTTCCACCTATCGGATTCAATTCAATCCCCAATTTACGTTTAAACAGGCCAAGGCCATTGCGCCCTATTTAGCCGAGTTGGGGATCAATTATCTCTATGCCTCCCCGATATTCAAGGCCCGCACCGGCAGCACCCACGGCTACGATGTGGCCGACCCCACCCAAATCAACCCCGAACTAGGAGGGAAAGATCAATTTGATGACCTGACGGCAAAACTCCAAGAGCTCAATATTAAATGGCTTCAGGATATTGTCCCCAATCACATGGCCTTTGATAGTCAAAATACCATGTTGATGGATGTTTTGGAAAATGGCAGTGATTCCCAATATAAAGACTATTTTGATATTGCTTGGGATCATCCCTACCAGGGCATCGAAGGTAAGGTCTTGGCACCATTTTTAGGAAAATTTTATGGTGATTGCCTGGAAAATGGTGAGTTACAATTACAGTATAACGAACAAGGTTTTAGTGTTAACTATTATGATTTAAAATTCCCGATTCGTATTGAGTCCTATACCAACGTTCTCGCCTATAACCTCGGACAGTTAAGGCAAAAATTAGGGCGTAAGCACCCGGATTTTGTTAAGTTTCTCGGTGTCCTCTATGGGTTGAAATATATTCCTTCTGGGGAAGAAGGCGGCGAGCGGGATGATCAGATTGCTTTTATTAAAAGTATGCTCTGGGAACTCTGGCAAGAAAACCCAGAAATTCATCAGTTTATTGCCGACAATATCCAGTTTTTCAACGGCATTGTCGGGAATCCCGAAAGCTTCAACAATCTAGAGGATTTACTTTCAGATCAATTTTTTCGCCTTGCATTTTGGAAGGTGGGCAATGAAGAATTAAATTATCGCCGTTTTTTTACCGTTAATGATTTGATTTCTCTGCGGATTGAAGATTGGAATGTATTTGAAAATACCCATCGGTTGATTTTTGACCTGATTGAATCGGGGCAGATTCATGGTCTCCGCATTGATCATATTGATGGTTTATTTGATCCCGCCACTTACCTTTTTCGCCTCCGGGAGCGGGTCACACATACCTATCTCACCATTGAGAAAATTCTCGAAACCCATGAAGAACTACCGTTAAATTGGCCGATTCAGGGGACGACGGGTTATGATTTCCTCAATTTTGTCAATGGTATCTTTTGTCATCAAGGCCATGAGGCGGCGTTAACGGAGATTTATGACCGCTTTATTGGCGAGTCGATCCAGTGCGATCGCCTCATTGATGAGAAAAAACGCCTGATCATTAGCAAGCATTTAGCAGGGGATATTGACAACCTCGCCCACTTCCTTAAACAGGTGTCCACCCGCTACCGCTACGCCAGTGACTTCACACTCTATGGGTTAAAATCCGCCTTGGTGGAGGTGATGGCCCTGTTCCCGGTTTATCGTACCTACATCAATAATGATGAAATCACCGGCAGCGATCGCCACCATTTGGAGCAGGTGCTAGCCCAAGCCAAGGAAAATATTCCGGTGTTTCTCAATGAACTGACATTTATTGAAAAATTCCTGCTTTTAGATTTTGATGATTCCCTCAGTGATGAGGATAAACAGCAATGGTTGCATTTTGTGATGCGGCTCCAGCAGTTCACGGGCCCCCTGATGGCCAAGGGAGTAGAAGATACGGTGTTGTATATCTACAATCGTCTCATTTCCCTCAATGAGGTGGGGTCAAATCCGACGCGGTTTGGGGTTTCTTTAGAGGAGTTTCACCACCATAACCAGAGTAAATGTGCCAACTGGCCCCACACGATGAACGCCACGGCCACCCACGACACCAAACGGGGGGAAGATGTCCGCGCCCGCATTAATGTTCTGTCGGAAATGCCCCAGGAATGGGAGGCACAATTGCAGCGGTGGCGATCGCTCAATGCCCCCCAAAAGGATTGCCTTCCGGAAACGGGGTTAGATGTGCCGGATCCCAACGATGAATATTTCCTCTACCAAACCCTCATCGGCACATTTCCCTTTACTAATCCCCTGACGGATCAAGATTATCCTGAATTTATCCAACGGATCCAGGACTATATTGTTAAAGCAATTCGGGAAGCGAAGGTGTACACCGCTTGGTTAAAACCCGATAGTGGCTATGAAGCCGCCTTTACCCGGTTTGCCAAGCGAATTTTGAAGCCGGATCCCAAGAATGAATTTTTAACGGAGTTTTGCCAGTTTCAAACCAAGATCCAGCATTATGGCATTTTGAATTCCCTCTCTCAACTGTTGGTGAAGATGGCCACGCCAGGGGTTCCGGATCTCTATCAGGGGACGGAGCTTTGGGATCTGAGTTTGGTGGATCCGGATAATCGGCGGCCGGTGGACTTTAAACTGCGGGCCAAACTGTTGCGGGCGATTAAAAAGGCCTGGGAAAAAGATCCCCTGGATCTCCTGGCTAACCTCTTGGCTAAACCTGAAGATGGCCGGATCAAGCTGTTTTTAATCTATCAACTGTTACAGGCTCGCCAGGAATTTAGTGAGGTTTTCCAACGGGGGGATTACCAAAAGCTGACGGTCATCGGCAGCTTGCAGGATCATGTGGTGGCCTTTGCCCGCACTTGGGGCGATCATACGGCGATCGCCATTGCCCCCCGCTTTTTCACCACCATTGTCTCTGAAACCGAAGCCCCCCTAGGGGATCAGGTTTGGCATGAAACCCGCCTCTGTTTACCCCCCGGCTCCCCCACCCACTGGCGGGATCTGATCACAGATCAGGAATTGCTCAGTGGCGATACGATTTTCCTGCGGGATGTGCTCCGTCATTTCCCGGTGGCGCTGTTGGTGAATCAAGCGGACGATGTCAACTCTGAGACAGCGGTGGTGAGTAGTAGCCACAGCCAAAAACCGAAAAGTTAGCGGGATATACACAATCAATTGCTTTTAAACCCCCTTATTAAGGGGGTCGGCGTAGCCGGGGGGATCATGCCGACTGCGGCGGAGCGGGATCCCTCCCTGTCTCCCCTTAGGAGGGCCTACCCCTCCGGAATAGTGGGCAGGGGGTTCAGGGTCGCTTCCCAGGTGGCGATTTGGGCTTGGGCGGCATTATAGCTGGCACTGTCAACGGGCACAGAGCGGGCAATGGCGATCGCCTCACTGAGGCTACTGCTGGCCCGTTGGCGGGCTAGGTTTAACAGTGCCGCACTCCATTGATTGATATTTTGGCGGGCGGCCCCAAATTGGGAGCTATTGCGGGGAATCTGTTGCGCTTGGGCGATCGCCCTCTGGAGGGCTTCCGGTGTGCCAACCTGGGCCTGCCGTTGGGCCTGCTCTAACGGAGTAGGACTGCTGGGACTCACCGGAGGATTGGCGGGATTACTCGGGGAAGATTGTTGCTGTTGCCATTCCCGCAGTCGCCGCTGGGCCTCGTTGTAGAAGCGATTGCCTCGGGGAATTTCCTGCAAAATGGCGATCGCCTCATTGTAGCGACCCTGTTGGGCTAAGGCATTGGCCCGATCCAACTGAGGCTGAGTCTCACGGGCTTCGAGGTCTCGTTGCCAGCCTTGGATCTGTCGTTGGGCCTGATTAGCGAGGCCATGGCCCGTGCTAATTTGTTGGGCTTGGCGGATCGCCCCCTCCAGGTTGCCCTCATTGGCAAGGCGGTTAGCTGTATCCAGTTTTGGCTGATCCGCAAGGATTTCCCGTTGGCGCGACCAATCCCGGATCAGACTTTGGGCTTGGCCATGGCGGGGTGTATTGGGTTGGATAGTACGGGCTTGGGCAATGGCGGCATCCAGGGCGCGGATGGAGCCTTCCCGGGCCAGGGCAATGGCGGCATCCAGGCGCACGCCCCCTTCAATGGCCTGCCGCCAAAGGCCGATTAATTCCTGAGCTTCCCGGTAGAGGGGGCGATTGGTGGAGATTTCCTGAGCAGTGGCGATGGCATCCTCATAGTTCACTTGCGCGCCAAAGCTGGCCACCGTTGCCGCATCCGCCAGGGTGGTGAGATCGCGAATTTCTGCATTTAACCCCAAAGCAGCGGGGATCTGATTGACCACATCCATGGCCCCGGAAGCATTACCATTGCGCAGCCGCTCCATGGCCAGAGCCACCAATTTTTTCTTGGCTTCGTTGATCAGGGTTTGGGCTTCATTGTAGGCGGAACTGGTGGGGGGAATTTGCCGGGCGGAGGCGATCGCCTTCAGGAGGTTATCTAGCCCCCCCCGTTCCAACTGGGCAAAGCTTTCATCCAGTTGTTTGCTTTCCTGCTGGGCAAAGGTGAGTTCTTCAAACAGTTGATCATAGCGTTGGGTGGCAAAATAGCGGTTACTGAGGCGCGTTAAACCCGCCGCCATCTGAAAAGCCTGTCCCCAAGCCCCCTCTGCTTTCAAGGCAATGGTTTGGGCGATAATTTCTTCCCCTTCATCCCAAATTTTTTGCCAGCGGGCAATGGTGTCATTGATCAACGTCGGGTTATCGAAATAGTGGCTAATTTGCCGGGCGAGGGCGATGGCCTCGTTCAATTCGCCATTGTGGAATTTTTCCTCCCCCAATTGCAGTAAATCCTGGGACCAAACCTCCAAGTACCGTTGAATTTCCGGATAAAGGGGATGATTGGGCGGCAAACTCTGGACTAACCGCACCGCTTCCAATAAATCCGCCGCTGTCCCCTTACTGGCCGCCAACTGAGCACAGTAAAGACGCATCGAGGCGGAGGCAGTGGGGAGAAAAATCCCCGGACAGTTGGGCGCACTGGGGAGTTTTAATAACATTGCCGTGGCGATTAAACCTACGCCACTGGTGGTTAACACCAACGCCACCCCCGCGATGGGCCAACCCCATTGTTGGAGGAAACGACGGCGGGGGGAGAGGTTGGGTTCAGGGGGGGGGGGGGTTTTGTCCCCGATCACTTCCCTGGCTTTGGGTGGGGACTGTGGGGGCGCGGGGGGGGGCGGGGGCGGCAGGGGAGCCACCACCCTAGGTAAGGGAGGCCGGGGGCGAGAACCAATAATATGAAAGCCATCATTCAAACCCTGCCCCGGCTGATCCTGTGGGGAAAGAGATTTGGGGGAATAGTTCGAGTTAGACTTCATCACCTGCTCCATACAGAATGCATTCACGGTTTAGCTTTGGCTGGCATAATGTTAGCACGCTCTCTTTAAGGAGTTTAGTTTAGCGGATCGCCGCTCAACTCTGAGTATTCAGATAACTGGATAGTTCTTCATTTCACTGTGATCGCCATGGTTCTGCGTTGGTTTTCTTCCCGCCCCTTATGGTTGGCTGCCTTAGTTGGGCCCCTATTGATTCCCCAAGGCGTATTGGCTCAAACTATTTCTTTAGCCGTCATCCAAGACGAAGCCAACCAAACCCAATGGCCGGGGATTAGCCGTCGCCTTCAGGCCATGGATATTGCCTATTGCACGCTGAACCGGGAAACGTTCACGCCCGCAACTCTGCCCAATCCCGCTCATACTGTCCTGTTATTGGTGAATATTCCTGCCTTGGATGTTACCCAGGCCATGGCCTTGGAAACTTGGATGAAACAGGGAGGCCGGGTGATTGTTACGGGCAATACCGGCAGCCTCTCCCCGGAGGCGGTGCAAACCCAATTACAAAGGCTCCTCGGGGCAACCTGGGGCTTTCCCCTCTCCACATCGGCGGCTTTGGAACTGAATGGGGATTGGGCAGCCCAGACCCTGCCCCTCACCACGCCCCTCCAGGGGGGGAGCATCCTGCCCACCCAACCCCAAAGCCGCGTGCTTGCCCATTGGCGCACCCAACGACCCACCCCGGCGATCGTCACCTCCGCCAACAGTGTTTTTCTGGGCTGGCGCTGGGGTAATGATCAAATTGCTGGCGTGAATACCGATGTGGCCTGGATGCAAACCTTGGTGCGACAGTACGGTAGTCCGGCCCGGGCTGGGTTTAACAATGCCCAGCCCTGTTCAGTCCCTGCAACGCCTCCCTTAATTACAACGCTGCGCCCTGACCCGGAACCGATGAGGACGATGGCCCCCGCTGCGCCGATGGTGCGGGTTCCCCCCAGGCCGCAACCGGCTGACCCCGTACCCGCGAATCCCATAGCCGCCAACCCTGTCCCCCCGAATCTAGGCCATTGGGAAAGGGCGATCGCCACCGCCCCCACCCCCCTGCGATCGCACTATCAAGACCTCACCGCCCTCCTCAACCGCTACGAAAGCGCCATCATCGCCAGCGAAGCCCGGGGGATCACTGAACCCTTCAAAGCCACCATTGAGCAGGTCCGCAACGGTTCCCAAACCCGCACACCGCACACCGCCCTCCAAACCGCCCGCGACCACCTCAACCGTTTCCGGGCGATGATCACGAGTCGAGCCTTCCCCGACGCTGAAGCTCAATCCCGCCAACTCCATCGCTACCTTTGGGATACCTATCCCACGGAAGGGGCGATCGCCTACCCTGAAACCCGCGCCATCTGGTTTGATCGCGGCACCATCGTCCGCGCCAAATCCCCCCAGGATCTCGCCCGCATTTTTGACCGCCTCGCAGAAGCGGGGATTAATACCGTCTTTTTTGAAACCGTCAACGCCAGCTACACCATCTATCCCAGCACCGTTGCCCCCGAACAAAACCCCCTCACCCAAGGCTGGGATCCCCTTGCCGCTGCCGTGAAACTCGCCCATGAACGGGGGATGGAACTCCATGCCTGGGTGTGGCTATTTGCCGCCGCCAACCAACGGCACAACGCGGTCATGGGCCAACCCCCGGATTACCTCGGCCCCGTCCTCACCCGAC
>RECT01000435.1 GCA_007693875.1 Spirulina sp. DLM2.Bin59 | reverse complement strand
TGCGATAGGCCGCCCCGCCCGTGATCAACGTTTGGCCAATGGGGTCTTCATCGGGAAACAGTTGTTTGGCTCCCTGTTCGTCAATGATGCCCACAGCCCGAAAATTCTCAAAATCTTCACGGCGAAATTCCCGCCCAGCAACCAGTTTTAAGCCATTGATGGCGAGGTAGTTGGCGGAAACAGCGTAGGTGTCGAGAAAGGCCTCATAATTACCCCGACGCACCTGCCAACTCGAACTACTAATGGCACCGACTAAACCGGTGATGCCGCGCATCTCTGTACTGATGAGGGTAGCTGCCGGGGGCGTAATGCCTGGAAAAGTCCAGGTGAAGATTTGGGGGGCTAATTGGGATTCTAGTTGGGATTCAATCACTTGTTCACTAATCACCCGGACTTGCAGCGTACTATTCACCGCCACAATGCCCATAAATACCCCCAATGTGGTGAGGAGCGATCGCACCGGATTGCCGCGCAAGGCGTTAAACGTGACCAGCAGGAGGTTAAGGGGGGTGAGGGCCATGGGGAGTTAGCTCCGCAATGCTTTGACGGGATCGAGTTGGCTGGCCTGCCAAGCGGGGATCAGGCTGGCGCTGATCCCGACGGCCATGGCCGCTGCGATCGCCACGGCACTATTGCCCCAATTCAATTGATAGGGGGGCAGTTCAAAGGGGCCATAGGTGATCAGCCCAAAGGTGATGCCTTCGACGAGGGCGATCGCCACTATCCCCCCCACAATACTGATCAACAGGGATTCTAAAATGAATTGACTGAGGACATCCTGAGCCGTTGCCCCGATGGCCCGCCGCAGGCCAATTTCTTTACGTCGTTCAAAGGTACTGGCCACGGCAATATTGGCAATGCCCACCCCGGCAATTGTGAGGGCGATGGCCCCCACCGCCAGGAGCGATCGCGTTGCACTACGGAGGGTTTCCTGGCTCTCTTGAATATCAGCAATGTTAATCGTCACCCGGGGCAAATCAAGCTGCGCGAAAAATCCTTGGGTATAGCCGGGATGGCGTTGCCGGAGCAGGGCCTTCACCTGATCCCTCAGCGGTTCTAAATCGGCAACATCAACGGGCCGGACAATAATCTGATCCACCTGAGGCCGCCCCGTTAAGGCGATCTGGGTACTCAACGGAATCACAAACTGCCCCTGGGGCTGACCCCCCTCCGGATTACCCTCAAATTTGGTCTCCATCACCCCCACCACTCGCCAAGGCAGTCCCCGCAGATAAAACACTTTGCCCAAAGGGGATGCTTCATTAAACAGTTGCGTTGCCAAAACCTGATCAATGACGGCGACCTTATGGTACTGAGCAAAATCTCGCCTACTGAGGGGTTGTCCCTGCACCAGTCGCCGCCCTGTGGTAGCAAAGTAATCAACGGTGACGGCGGAACCCCGGACATCAACCTGTTTAGCCTGATAAATGGCACGTTCCGACCAACCCAAGGAGGTGATCCCGCTCACCGCAGCAACTCCCGGTAATCCTTCGGCAATGGCTTCGAGATCAGCGATCTGCCCGTACCGCCAGACAGAAGCCTGCACCTGGGGGGCTTCCCGTTGGTTTAATTGGGCTTGAATGTTCTGGGTGGTGATGTGTTGGACTTGCAGCGTCGCGCTCGTGGCGGCTACACCGAGGAAAACGCCTAGGCCCGTGAGGCCGGTGCGGAGGCGATCGCGCCCCAATGCCCCCACTGCTAACCCCAATAAATCCAGCCCCCGCAACCCAGTCATTCCTTTGACTCCTCCAGTACCATCCCCGCCGTGATCCCAGTATCGCCAGGGGGTTGGACAATTTTTTCGCCTGGCTCTAACCCGGTGAGAATTTCCGTTGTGTTATCCCCCTGCACCCCCAACGTCACCGGCCGCTCCTCCGCTTCCCCCAAGGCGTTGATCATCCACACAAAGGTTGCTTCTCCTTCTCCCTGAACGAGAAAAGACGGCACTTGTACCACATTGCGCCGGGATTCCACCTCAATGGTGACGCTGACCTGACTGCCCGGCACGAGAGTACCACTGGGGCGATCGAGCACAATCACCGTATTGACTCGGCCCGGATCATTGCCCCCCCCGAAACCGCCGGAACCGCTGGAGGCGATCGCCACCCGATCCACCTCCTCCACCCGCGCCGGGAATTCCCCCGCCACAATGCCAATGGCCTCCACCGTCGCCTTTTGGAAGGGTTTCACCAAAGGCGCATCCAGCGTTGTCAGTTGGATCTCCACCTCCTCCCGGCGGGGGTCGCCAATGGTCACCAGTTCCTTCCCTTGCTGTACCACATCCCCTTCTTTGACATGAATCGCCAGAACCCGCCCCGCTGTCGTTGCCCGGATCAGGCTACTGTTGGCAAAGCTTTCCAAATGCCGCTGGAGATTGACTTCCGCTGCCTGTAGGGTTTGTAAGCTGGTGGTTACTCCCTGGCGACTGGTGGCCAAGGCTAAGGCCTGACTCGTCACCTCATCCCGCCCATCGGCTAAAATTTGCTGCCGTTGCCCTTCAGCATGGGCTAAAGCGGACTGGGCCTGGGCCACCGTCCGCTGCCGGCTCGCCAAATCGGAGCGGCCCCGCCGTAGCCCTTGCTCCGCTTGGCGCAATTCATCGGCGGCAAGGTAGCCCTGCTCCACCAGGGCGGCGGTGGTTCTGACTTTTTCCTCTAAATCCGGCAGTTCTTGCCGCTGATTTTCCAGATCTGCCTGGGCGTTAAGCAGGGCAATGCGGGCATTGTCCACGTCCTGGGCGGTGGTGGTGAGATTGCGTTGATGGCGGCGGGCCTTTTCTAAGGCCAGTTCTTGGGCTTGAACGCTGCGCTGTTTGCTGGCGAAATCGAGGCGTTCCTGATCCACCCGCAGGCGTTGGGCTTCGATCTGGGCTAATCCATCGGGATTGCGCAACCGAATCAGGACTTGATCCGCTGCGATGGGACTATTGATGTTGACTTCAATGCGGTCAATGATGGCGGTGTTGTTGGCTGTCGTGGGGGCTGTGAGGATCTGTTGATTGCCCAATTTCACCTGGCCCCCGGCTTGAATTGTCTTCACCACATCCCCCCGCTCCACTTCCACCAGCTTGACGGTGACGGCCTCTGAACTGGGCCGGAGCCAGAAGGCAAAGGCAGCGCCTACCCCAGAGAGGATAACTATGCCTGAGCCGATTAACCAAGTGATGCCGGTACGATAATGGCGTTGGGCAACCTGTGTCATGGTTTTGCGTTGAATTGCAGGATTAGGGCCAGAGCGATCGCCAGGCAAAATGGGGCAAGACCAACATCCGCCGCCAGCGCCAGGGTTCTTGATAAAGGCGGTAGAGCCATTCAAGATGGTTCTCCCGTAGCCAACGGGGGGCCCGCTGTTTCGTGCCGGCCCAAATGTCGAAGCTGCCGCCAATGCCGATCCAGGTGGCATGGGGGCAATAGTGGCGGTGTTGGGTGATCCAATATTCTTGGCGGGGAACGCCGAGGCCCACGAGGATGAGATCCGGTTGCCATTGGGCCAATTGTTGGGCAAAATCCCCTTGCTCCTGGGGGTTTAAATAGCCGTGTTGGGCGTGGATCGTGAGGCGGGGGAAGCGCGATCGCCAGCGTTGGGCAGCGGTGTCCGCCACCCCAGGGGCCGCCCCAAAAAAGACGAGGGTACGGGGTTGGGGATCCCGGCCCAATTCTTCAATGAGTTGGGCTGCCAATTCAATGCCGGGGCAACGGCGCTGTTTTTTACGCCGTAACCGCAGGTAGAAAATCACCCCCGCCCCATCAGGGACAATCAGATCGGCACGATGGAGGATTTGGGCCAGTTCGGGGGTGCGTTCCGCGAGCATGGCCATTTCAGCGTTGAGGGTGATGATGTGGGTTCCTGCTTGGGGGCGCGATCGCCACCATTGGGCATAGTCCGGGGATAAATGGAGGGGTAAACCCAGAACAGAAACCCTTTCAGGGGGGGCAGGCAGTATGGGTTGGGTCAACATAGGGGGAGCGATCGCGCAGGGGGAACAGTAAACATCAATAAATTAAGGTTCAGTGTAACTGATTGTTGCTGTGGGTAAAGGGTTTAAGGGGCGTTTTTCCACATGGGGGACAGGTTGAGTGAGGTTTCGTCGCCAATAACGGATTTGCCAGAGTAATTGCCAAGCGCGGGGAGAGAAGATCGCCCCCTTGGCCAATTCGAGGGCGAGGTGAAGTTTC
>RECT01000245.1 GCA_007693875.1 Spirulina sp. DLM2.Bin59 | reverse complement strand
AATGAGGACCTTCGCCCCCACTTGATGGGCCCGGGTGATGATCTCTGCCACAGGATTGACACAGCCGAGGGTATTGGAGACATGAACGACGGCCACTAAACGGGTGCGATCGCTCAACAGCCCCTCAAAGGCAACGAGATCAAATTCCTCCGTTGCTGTTAAAGGCACATGCTTCAAGACCGCCCCAGTTTTCTGCGCCACCATCTGCCAAGGCACAAGATTACTATGGTGCTCCATCATCGAAAGAATGATCTCATCCCCCGGCTGAAGCGTCGTCATCCCCCAGCTATAGGCCACCAAATTAATCGCTTCACTGGCATTGCGGGTGAAGACAATTTCATTGCGGGAGGCGGCACCAATAAAGGCCGCCACCTTATCCCGCGCCCCCTCATAGGCCGTTGTCGCCCGCGCACTGAGGGCATGGGCCCCCCGATGGACATTGGCGTTATCCCATTGGTAGTAGTGATCGAGGGCGTCGAGCACCGCCTGGGGTTTTTGAGAAGTGGCGGCGCTGTCGAGATAGATCAGGGGGCGATCGTGAACCTGTTGGTTGAGGATCGGGAAGTCTGAGCGCCGTTCAACGGCTAGGGAAGAATGTTGCAGAAATACCATGGCGATCGCCCCTTAAACAAATAACTCTTCAGTACGACAAGCAACACATTGGCTCAACCGTTGGCGCAGGGAGGACAATGGAATCCGATCCAACACCTCAGCAGCAAAGGCATCCAGGAGTAGATCCCTGGCTTGCTCCGCATTAATGCCCCGACTTTGTAAATAGAACAATTCATCGGCATCAATCTGGCTCACCGTTGCCCCATGGGTACATTTAACGTTATCCGCCGTAATTTGTAACTGGGGTTGGGTATTGACCCGCGCTTGGGGCGAGAGGAGGAGATTACGATTCAACTGGGCCGCTTCGGTTTGCTGCGCCGCCTGGGGAACCAAAACCTTACCACTGAAAATGGCATGGGCCTGGGCATCAACAATACATTTATGGAGTTGATCGGTAACGCCGTGGGGATGGTTGAGGGCAATCAGGCTGTGGGTATCGGACACCTGGGCATGATCCGCCAGGGTTAAACCATTGAGATAGGTTTCGGTGTTCGGCCCCTTTTGCCAAATATTGAGATGATGGCGGGACAACTTCGCCCCAAAGTTAATGGTTTGGGTGGTGTAGTGACTGTCGCGCTCTTGCACCACAACGGTTTTACCGATGTGGAATCCACTGCCGGATTCCCGTTGGTAGCGGGTATGGTTGACCCGGGCATTTTCCCGAGTGAACACCTCCAGCACTGCATTGTTGAAATAGGGGGGCGTGTTGGTGAAGTCGGCACAGGCGGCGATCGCCACCCCATACTGTTCAACCACCGTCAGGCTCGACCCCGGATCAGCAATCAACAGGCCCCGAGGTTGAATCAAAGCCGGGTTTGCCGTGGGAACCGTCAGCCAGAGCAGATGAATCGGTGTTGTCACCGTCACATCGGCCTCGGCCCAAATGACCGCCACATCGGGAAACCCCGTGCTATTGAGAGCCGTAAACACCTCGCTGGCATCATCTTGATGGGCAATATACTTAATCGCGTCATAATTGGCTTCTAGGGGCAATCCCATCAAATTGCCCACAAACACCCCCGGCGGCAGACCCGTCAGATCGGACAATTCTGGCGCAAATACACCATTAACAAACACCGCTTGGGTGTGATTGGCCTCAGGGAGGACAAAGCTGGCGAGGGTTTCCCGGTCAAGATTGACAGCGGGGGGATTTTCAAAGGCGATCGCCTTCAACTCTCGGAGATCCGTAAACTGCCATTCCTCATCGCGGCGAGTGGGGAGTTGTTGGTGGGCTACCTCATAGGCCGCCTTCTGACGCAGCTCCTGTAACCATCCGGAAATTTCAGACCGGACACGGATCGTCTGGGTTTGGCTCTGTTTAAGGAGGTCACTGAGGTAAGCGTCAGTTTGAAGCATAGCGTTTAGGATGTCAGCAGATACCACCATTATGCCGTGACCTCAGCATCTAGGAACTCATAACCTTCCGCTTCCAGTTTTAATGCCAATTCTTTACCGCCACTGGTGACAATCTGGCCATCCTGCATGACATGGACATAGTCCGGCTCAATGTAGTCCAGCAGTCGTTGATAGTGGGTGATCATGATCGTGGCGTTATTTTCATTGGCCAAGTGATTGACGCCACCAGCGACAATCCGCAGAGCGTCGATGTCTAAGCCCGAATCCGTTTCGTCAAGAATGGCCACCTTCGGCTCTAGGAGCGCCATTTGTAAAATTTCATTACGTTTTTTCTCACCGCCTGAGAAGCCTTCATTGACGCTGCGGTCTAAAAATTTCGCATCCATTTGCACAACGCCCAATCTTTCAATCACCAGATCTTCAAAATCGAAGGTGTCCAGCTCTGCCAAACCGAGGGCTTTTTGGCGGGAGTTATAGGCCACCCGCAAAAAATCCAAATTACTCACACCCGGAATTTCTAAGGGGTACTGAAAGGCAAGAAAAATCCCCTTCAGGGCCCGTTCGTCGGGTTCTAATTCGAGAATATTTTCACCATAGTAAAGCACTTCACCACCAGTAACTTCATAATCCGGGTGGCCAGCGAGGACTTTCGAGAAGGTACTTTTACCGGAGCCATTGCGGCCCATAATCGCATGGACTTCACCCGCTTTCACCTCTAAATCTACCCCTTTTAGGATAGGTGTACCATCCACATTGGCGGTAAGGTTCTTGACAGATAGAATAACGTCGCTGTTGGGGTTGATCATGGTCAATAAATTATCAAAATGGAGGAATAAGGCAAGCAATGGGTAGGGGCGACAAGGGCGATGGATAGGGGCGAAAAATCAAAATTCTTCGCCCCTAGAGGATTAACCCACGGTTCCCTCTAATTTGAGGCTGAGGAGCTTATCCGCTTCAGCGGCAAACTCCATGGGCAACTGATTAAAGACATCCTTACAGAAACCGCTAATCAGCATCGAGATCGCATCTTCGGCACTGATGCCCCGCTGGGCAAAGTAGAAGAGTTGATCCTCGCCAATTTTAGAAGTGGAGGCTTCATGCTCCACCTTAGCCCCTGGGTTATCCACCTGGATATAGGGGAATGTGTTGGCCTGGGCGCGATCGCCAATCAGCATCGAATCACATTGGGAATAATTCCGCGCCCCCTTGGCCTTGGGCCCCATCTTCACCAAACCCCGATAACTATTCTGGGATTGACCCGCCGAAATTCCCTTAGAAATAATCCGGCTCCGGGTGTTGCGGCCAATATGGATCATTTTTGTGCCGGTATCCGCCTGTTGGCAATTGTTCGTCAGGGCGATGGAATAAAATTCCCCCACGGAATTATCCCCTACCAGGACACAACTGGGGTATTTCCAGGTAATGGCCGAACCGGTTTCCACTTGGGTCCAGGAGATTTTGGAATTAACCCCCTTGCAGAGGCCCCGTTTCGTCACGAAATTATAGATCCCTCCCTTGCCATTTTCATCCCCGGCATACCAGTTTTGTACCGTGGAATATTTGATTTCCGCATTATCCAGAGCCACCAATTCAACAATGGCAGCATGGAGTTGATTGCTATCGTACATGGGAGCAGTGCAGCCTTCCAAATAGCTCACCGAAGCCCCTTCTTCCGCCACAATCAATGTCCGCTCAAACTGCCCTGTATCGCCGTTATTAATCCGGAAATAGGTAGAGAGTTCCATGGGGCAGGTGACACCCTTGGGGATATAGACAAAGGAGCCATCACTAAACACAGCAGAATTGAGGGCTGCAAAGTAGTTATCACCAATGGGGACAACAGTTCCCAGGTATTTCTCCACCAATTCCGGATGTTCCTGCAGGGCTTCAGAAATGGAGCAAAAAATCACCCCTGCTTCACCCAGTTTTTTCTTAAACGTCGTAGCAATGGATACACTATCGAAGATGGCATCAACGGCCACATTCCCTAGACGTTTTTGCTCCGAAAGGGGGATGCCCAATTTTTCAAAGGTTTCCAGCAGGGCCGGATCCACTTCATCTAAACTGGCTAACTTTTCGCCATCCTTCTTTTTGGGAGCGGAGTAGTAGATGATATTTTGGTAATCAATGGGGGGATAACCGACGTGGGCCCAGTTGGGTTCGCTCATGGTCAGCCATTGCCGATAGGCCTTGAGGCGAAATTCCAGCATGAATTCTGGCTCATTTTTCTTGGCAGAAATGAGCCGCACGACCTCCTCACTGAGGCCGGGGGGTAAGCTATCGGCTTCAATATCGGTGATGAACCCATATTTGTAGGGTTGGTTGACGAGGGTTTTGACCGAAGTTGCACTCATGAAACTCAGGGTTCTCCGCAGCTAAATCGGGGTGGACAGGGGTGCTCTGGTGGGGAAAAATTCCTTAAGGTTTGGGCTTAACCCGGCAACTGGCTTTAGGGTAAACTTATATCCTTAGTTGAAATATCCCGTCGTGGCGGTCAGGGGCTGGATTCGGGGGGAAATGGGTACGCTAGCGCCAATTGCCCCACAGCCTTGACTCACAGTTTAAACAACAATTTGGTTGTTTTACTGATCATAGGCTACATTAACAACAGAGATGTTGTCAAAGTCCACAGGGAATTTTACACAATGGCGACGACGCAGCAAGCTTCCACTAAGCAAGATATTCTGCAGCATCTGCTCCGGCAGGGGCAGGCCACGGCCCAAGAACTTGCAGAATCCCTCACCATCAGCCCCCAAGCGGTGCGCCGCCACCTCAAGGATCTGGGGGATAGTGGCCTGATTGAATACGAATCCGTCCAAACCGGGATGGGACGACCCCAACACCAATATTCCCTCAGTCGGGAAGGGCGGGAGCAGTTCCCCCATCGCTACGGTGAGTTTACCGTGTCGCTGATTGATACGTTGGTGGAAACCGTCGGCCGGGAACAGGTGGGTTTGGTATTGCGTAAACAATGGGAACGGAAGGCGCTCGAATACCGCGATCGCATTGGGGCAGGCAGTTTGCGCGATCGCATTGAACGCCTGGTGGAAATCCGTCAGATCGAGGGCTACATGGCGGAACTGCACCCCCCGGAACCCCGCCGCAGTAGTGAGCCAGAGCAATACATTTTTGCCGAACATAACTGCGCCATCTCTGAGGTGGCGGAGTCGTTCCCCTCGGTCTGTGGCCATGAACTGGAAATGTTCGCCGCCGTTTTACCCGATTGCACGGTGGAGCGCACCCAATGGCTTAACGATGGGGAGCACCGCTGTGGCTATTTAATCCGGGCGAAACTCAGCATTGAATCTGCTGCCTGAGGCCATGGGCCTAGCGGGTAATCCGATTGAGGAGCAGCAGCGAGGAGACGATCCCGGCAAAATGGGCGGCGATCGTGTTGGTGTTGGCTTGGATAACTAAAAGATCAATGGAATTGACCAACTTCGCAGGGTCTTGATTGGCGAGGGCCCCGGGCGGATTGGCCAGGGACTTGGCCAGGACAATCCCGATGATCGCCTGTGCCCCAATCACCGTGAGCAACATCCCCACCAGATTGACGATTAACCCGAGGCGGATCACCCGGATTGTGTCAGCCCGGTTAGGGCGTTGGGCAGGGCCTTGGGTTTGGAGGAGGTCGGAGATCGCCATATACCGCCACGAAAAATAAATCCCCACACTGAGGGCAATCAACCCCGCCACCGCACAAAAGACGCCAAACTCAGTCCCCTGGGTGTCCCGACTTCCCGGATTGAAGAAGCTTGTGCTCGAAAAGAGCACCGTCACCACCGAGATCACCCCCAGGACTAACTGCACCCAAAAGCCAATGCGGCCCGCAAACTTTAAATCAGCAGAGATCTGTTGTACTTTAGAAGAAGGGGAAGCCGTCAGGCCGAGCTTATCGTTCATGGCATTCAGAAACAGCAGCAAACTTGTCCCTCCCATTTTAGCGGCAGTGGGGAGAGCCTTGGGCGCACCAGCCTATCCATGGGCGCAGTTTTTCCAACGGGAATCGACGAAAAACCTCAAAAATCATCAGCCAAATGACGGAAAAATCTTGAAGAACTTCTGAATTTTGGCACTTGCTTTTGTAGTGCTCGTCTAGAATCTCTGTGCAATCATCAGGTTCATCGGGTTAGTTATGGCTTCATCTATGTCCTTTTCAAGCAATGGCTCCTCCTCCTCTCGGTTTAGTCAACGCCTCAAGCAAATTAAAGAAAATCTCCGCAAGATCAGCCACAACCTCAACCTGCGGAGCCAATTGGGGCAACATAATCACCATGAACAGGAAAACTTGGTGGCGATGCAAGGGGAAATTGCGGCCCTTGTTGTCCTATTTCCCCGCATTGAAAAACTCCTCATTCAACTGGAGTCTAGTTCGCTGCATCGTTTCGCTAAATTTCTCCGAATGGGTTCCAAGCAACAGGAACTAACAATGTTGTTTGAATATCTGGAAATGGCGATTGAAGTCCTCAGCCATGACCATCCGAGCGTATTAGTGGCGCGAAAAATTCGCATTGATATTGAGCGGACGGTAAATTGCTATCAACATCCGTTCATGGGGGTGATTATGAATCGCTTCATGGATGTTTATCGCTCGGAATCCGACCCCCTTAAGGTGGTCTGTGGATTGGCGTTTACTTCTTCCATCTCTGCCCTGCTCTTTTTTGGCAGTTTGATCGGGATTTCCCTCCAGCAGGAAAGTGGCATGGAACTTCTGGAAGTGCAGGAGCGGCTCTTGACGATTAAGGCAATCCTCGAAGAAGATGGCATGACGATTAATGAAAGTGGCGAATTAATTCCCTTAACCCCCAATGCCCTCAATCCTAACAATGGCCCTAATTCCTTAGGGAACGCCATTGGTCAAGCCATTACCAGTGATAACCATCTGGAATTGGCGCGGGAATACCGGACAAAATGGTTAAGGCTCAACACGTTGGAAAAACTGCGGGAACAGGAGCGGCAAGATGCATCGATCTTGTTCCTGATTGTCCTGGTGGTTTCTTCTGGAACGTTGGGGAGTGCCATTAGTATTTTGATTCGGATTAATGATTTTGAAAAACAGGATGCCACAGATCCGATTGTGCCGATTTTTACGGGAGCTTTTAAGCCGATTATTGGTTCTTCCTTTGGGCTTTTGGTCTATGCGATGTTTAGCTCTGGCATTATTTCGGTGCAAATTGTGCCGCCGACGACGGCCCGGGGGGCAGAATTTTTCTTTTGCTCTTTGGCGTTTTTGGTGGGGTTTAGTGAACGGTTGGCGAAGGATGTGATTAAGCGGACGGAGGATAAGTTTTTGGGCGCAGAATCCCCACCGATTCCGCCGCCGATGTCTTCCCATCGTGTCACCTATGTGGAGGAGCAAATTACACCGCCGGAGGAGTTACGGGATCATCCTGCGATCCCGAATGCCGATTATCCCCAATTACCGAGGGGGGGAGATCAGGGGTGATGGGTTTGTTCTGTTTCCCCGTGGGCTTTGAGTAGGGCCAATAAGCGACGACGGATTAATAAACCGGGTTTATCGGTCATCATGTGTTGCTCATATTTTGATTCTAAGGGTACGTCGTAATTGGTGGTTTCTAAAATGGCTTTATCTTCAAGGGTGACTTGTCGATCAAAGGCGATCGCCTCAACAGCTTTCAGATCTGCTTCCGTATCATTGCGGAGACAAAACTGCACCATTTGCGATCGCCCATCACTAATGGGGGTCATTGTATTGACAATCATGTGGGTCAAGCCATTGGGGTAGTTAATCCGTAAACAGCAGGTAAAGGGCATAAACCAATCCATATCGAGAAGGCGTTGGGTTTGGCTCTCTGCCATGTTTAAATTCTTTTGCTGTAATTCGGGATTGACTACCCCCAATGTGGCGCGAATTTTTAAGCCATAATTCGTTTCTTCGGTTTCCAAATGATCAGGAATGGGGTGTTCTTCACTGCCGAAGGTGGTGGTATGGACAAAGGTGGGATGGGCTAAATCCAGTTCATTTTCCATCACTCGCAAACCGGCACAGTTCCAGGGTTCATAAAACTCATGAATGAGGCGATAACCCGGATCATTGGCTTCGGGAATGTGGGGAATGGGTTGAATCGGTTCCCCCAAACAAACCCAAGCATAGCCATAGCGAGCCTCACAGGGATAGCTCTGAATTTGATAGGTTTTGGGAATCAGGGATTGATCCGCCAGTTGGGGAACGTGGCGGCATTGGCCCGCCTCGTCAAACTGCCAACCATGGTAGGGGCAGGTAATGCAGCCATGTTTGACCGTGCCGAGGGACAGTTGGGCGGAGCGGTGACAACAGCGATCGCGGGCGGCGGCGGGGCGACCCTGGCTATCAAGCCAGAGGACGATTTTTTCCTCTAGGAGCGTGAAACTGTAGGGGCGATCGCTCAACTTGGCCAGGGGAGCGACGGGATACCAAAAGTTACGAAAAACCGGCTGTTTCGTGACAAGCATAGGGCAGTGGGTAAGGAGTTGAGCACATTGTAGATCAATGCCTGGAGGGGATTGTCGCGAAACCTACCACCGTAGAGGCGTTGGCGTAAGCCTGCCGGAGGCACAAAAATTTTTCGCCCTCCCCCGCCGCCCAAAAACTAGCAAGGATTGCAGCGGGTGGGCATTAATAGCGATACCACAGTTTACGAACGAGGATCGCCAGGCTGAGGAGTTGCTGAATTTGCTGGATTTGGGTTTGGAGTCGGGCGTAGAGGAGGCGGGTTTGTTGCGCCCCCTGTTGCCCTTGGTGGATCACCGTTGGGGCATTGGTGAGGATGCGGCGCATTTGCCGTTCCGTGCGGGCGAGGGTGTAGTGGGTGCAGCGTAAACACCGCCGCCACTGGAGAATTTTCCAGAGCAGATAACAATTCAAAAGGGCGATCGCCACATTAAACCCCACAACCCAAGTCACCATGACAGTTTCCTCATCCTTTGCCCATGCTAACCGGCCTCGTCCCCTTGCTTCGGGTTTGGGGATCTTTTCGTTAAAATCTTTTCGTTAAAATCAAAGGCGACTCGCCCACCCATTGCCCCCATGCGCCTCTACTACGTCACCCTCAACACCGCCGCCGAAGCCGAACAGATTAGCCGCGCCCTGCTCACCGAAAAACTCGCCCTCTGTACCAACTGGTTTCCGATCCATTGTGCCTACCGTTGGCAGGGGGAGATCCGCACCGAGCCGGAAACCGTGCTGATCATCAAAACCCAAGCCGGTTATCGCGATCGCATTGAAGCCCTGATCCGCACCCAGATTGACTACACCAATTGTATTCTGGAATTGCAACCGGCAGGAGTCAATAGTGGCTTTTTAGACTGGCTCAACCAAGAAATTTCCCCGCTAGGGGCAGTTCAATCGTAAACTGCATCCCCTCATGCCAACAACTGAGCGATCGCATCCGCCCTCGATGCTGGGATTCAATGATTTGCTGGCAAATGGGCAACCCTAATCCCGTCCCTTTCCCCACTGTTTTTGTGGTGAATAACTTATCAAAAATGCGCTCATGAATGACATCTTCAATCCCTCCCGCATTATCCCGAATCACAATCCGTAGACAATCCTCTTCCTGATCATATTCAGAAAGAATGGTAATTTGATTGGGATGTAATTCTAGCTCATCGTAGGAGCGATCCCTGTTGTGATCCTCAAAGGCATCAATGGCATTGGCCAAAATATTTAAAAAAACTTGACTCAGTTGCCCCGGATAACAGCGCACCATCGGCAATTCCGCATATTGCCGCACCACCTCAATGGCCGGGCGGCTCATATTCGCCTTGAGGCGATGCTTAAGCAACATCAAAGCACTATTAATAATTTTATGCACATCATATTCAACCTTTTGCTCCCGATCCGAGCGAGAAAACACCCGCGCCGAGGTGCTAATTTGCCGCAGTAGATCCGTCCCCTCCTGCATTGCATCCAACAAATTAGAAAAATCTTCTAATAAATAATTAAAATCCACATCTTGGATTTTTTCAGCAATGGCGGCGTGGGGTTCGGGATAATGCTCTTGGTAAAGACGGAGCACACTAATAATATCATCTAAATATTCCCGGCCATACTTGAGGCTCCCCGCAATAAAACTCACCGGATTATTAATTTCATGGGTAATCCCCGCCACCATTTGCCCCAAAACCGCCATTTTATCCTGCTCTAACAGTTGGGCTTGGGACTTTAACAGGGTTTGCTCCGATTCCTGCAACGTGTTCAACAGTTGGGCATTTTGCAATTGTAGGGCGTTGAGCATCTGTTGCTGTTGTTGGATCATTTGCCGCTGGTGGTAATGCTCAATGGCGGCTTTGACGGTGAGGCGGAGATCCTGGGGTTGCCAAGGGTGGTAGAGATAGCGGGTGGAATGATGGCTGATCAGCCAGGGGTTGGCTTGGAGATCCGCCTCTGGGGTGAGCAGCAGGATTTTAACCACAGCGGGGAACTGTTGATCGAGGGTTTTCAGGGCATCCACGTCTTGTTGCGCAGCCCTCGCCTCCCTGGGTTGATCATATTCACAAACTAGGGCGATAATTTCACTGCCCCCAGCTCGAAGCCGTTTCAATTGCAGGAGGGCGCTGTCATAATCCCCCACTGCGGCTAAATGGTAGTCGTCGCCATAATCCACCTGGAGATGCGCTTGGAACTGTTGGCGCGTCTCATGTTCAGAGGCAATGCAAAGAATGACAGGCTTGGACATGGGGCGAAGGTACAGGTAAAAAGGCGATAATTGGGCGATCGCAAACCAGAGGGTTAGCCATTGACTGAGTTCGGGTTGTAGACCTAGCAATCCGGAGTATTTGCGAGGATCTGCCCAGCCTCACCAAAGACCTGATACATTAAATCCTTGACCGACCTTGTGGACTGAAATTGCGATGACTGCTCTCGATGATAAAACCATTGTTAAGGATTATTTTAATACCCAAGGATTTGACCGCTGGCGGCGGATCTATGGGGATGGGGAGGTGAACCGGGTTCAATTGGATATCCGGAGCGGCCATCAACAAACCATTGATAAGGTTTTGGGGTGGTTAAAGGCCGATGGCAATGTCGCAAATTTAACGATTTGTGATGCGGGTTGCGGGGTGGGTAGCCTGAGTTTACCCCTCGCCGCAGCGGGGGCCAAGGTCTATGCCAGTGATATTTCTGGAAAAATGGTGGGGGAAGCGCAGGAACGAGCAGCGGCAACCCTGAGCCAGCCTGAAAACTTGACCCTAGAAGTGCGGGATCTCGAAGCCATCCAGGGCAACTATGATACGGTGATTTGCTTGGATGTCTTGATTCACTATCCCCAAGAGGATATTGAGCAGATGATTGGTCATTTGGCAGATTTGGCCCAATCCCGGCTGATTCTCAGTTTTGCCCCGAAAACCTTCGGCCTCACATTGCTCAAAAAGGTGGGGGAATTTTTCCCCGGCCCCAGCAAGGCAACCCGCGCCTATCTGCATCGGGCGGTGGATGTGATCACGATTTTGATCGACCATGGTTTTCACATTGAGCGATCGAGCTTGACGAGCACCAGTTTTTATTTTTCCCAACTGATTGAAGCGGTACGGCATTAGGGGGAGTGGGAAGTGGGAAGTAGGAAGTGGGGTGATGTAGGGGCGAAAAATTTTTCGCCCTTACAGAGCTGACGCACCACGATTCTTCTCTCCCTACTGCTCTAAATGGTGCGTCAGCCGTTATGCTGCTCTTTTGCGTCCTGGTTGATCAATCTGACGCACCCTACGATTCTTCCTACTTTCCACTCCCTACTCCCTACTCCAAAAAAGCCGCATCAATCAACGGTGAAAGCGGCCCCCGCTGCTCCATGCCATTTACCGCTAATTCACTGTGACAGAGGATCAAGCGTTTTTCAATGCGGGCGGTGAGGTCGGCGAGGATGCGGCTCAGTTTGGCGGTTTGGCGTTCCGTTGCTTCCTCCAGAGTCCAGGGGCGGCGAGGACTTTCCCGTAAAAAGCATTGGTGAGCAAAGAGATCGGCGGCTCCCCCAGATTGCCAGAGGTTGGATCCCACATCGAGCCAAAAATGCCAGGGGTGCGATCGCCTTAAATTGCGGTATTGATAAATCGTTGCCAAGAGGACGGCATTTTCGCCTTTTTCCCGGTGGGCGGGGTAGGCGTTGGCGGTGATTGTGCCCCGCCGCAGCAGTTGGATAAATTGGCTGAGGGTTTCCAGGGGCGATCGCTGCGCCCCTTCGTTTTGCCGGAGGCGACTATCCACCTCCCAAAAATGTTGGGCGGTTTCCATTAAGCCCCGCAATACCGCCAGTTCCCCATAGGAAAGGGTGCGGGTTTTGCCGAAAAAATGCTCAATGGCTTCATTTAAAACCACCGGGGGGGGTGGGGGACGGAGGTCGGCCTGCTCGATGTACTGGGTTTTTGCCTCAATCCAACGGCGGATCCCATCGTAGGCCGTCACCACCTGATGGCCAAAGCGATCCCAGCGGGGGTAGTCCGTGACGGGCAGGAGGCGAGGATGATCCCGGTGGAAGTGGTAGCAGTGATCCGAGAGGAGGCCAGCCCGGACGGGATCGATGGCGGTGGGGGGAATTTGACCGGGTTGGGGATGGCTCAACACGACGAGCATTTCCCCAAGGCGATCGCGATCAATCAGGGGGCCTAAACCGGGATACACCAGGGTTAACAGCGTTAACAATGCCCGCACCAAGGGGGAGGTAATCAGGGGCCGCTGTTCATTGAGGGGTTCGACAGCAATATCCTGTTTTTTGAGGATTTCCATCAGGGTATAGCGGGCGATCGCATCTAACCCCGGCCCAATCACGGCAATCTGACCGGGGGCAATGCCTTCCTGTTGCACCGCTTTAATAATCCGCTCCGCTGTGGCCCGTAACAAGGCAGCGCGGGAAATGGGCAAAAACTCCGTTTCCTCCTCTCCCCGACGGATCTGCAAGAGTTCCACCTCTGGGGGTAAGGGCAAGAGTTGGGCCGGCGC
The DNA here is from genome assembly GCA_007693875.1 of Spirulina sp. DLM2.Bin59. Classification (GTDB taxonomy): domain Bacteria; phylum Cyanobacteriota; class Cyanobacteriia; order Cyanobacteriales; family Spirulinaceae; genus Spirulina. The sequence continues at coordinate 6,163 of RECT01000245.1, read as the reverse complement.
TGCCAGCAACTGGATCAGCATAGGCGCGAGGGTTTCCCCCATGCCGCTAGGGGTGGGTAGGGTTTCGGTTTGGGCAAAGGCTCCCTGAATTTGGGCGAGGGCCTGGGGGTCAGCATTAAGACCCAAACGGTTTTGGCCGTTGGGGTTGAACGTGACTACACAGGGAATTGCCGCAGTAAGGGCGGTTTGCAAAAAATCCGCCATCAGGGCCGGGTAATCATCCACATCATCGGCAAAGATGCCCCGATAGCGGCGCTGGAGTTGGTGTTGATAATGGCGATCGCCCAATAAATAACGACCATAGAGGTCATAAATCAAGCCATAACTGAGCAAGCCCCGCTCTAAACACCACTGTTGCCAATGGTGGAGCAGATCTCCCCGTTTCTCGCTCATTTCCGGTTGCGTTTCCCAAGTATCCCCCGCTAATCCTTGCATTAACCGGGGGGCAATCTCTGCCGGGGCAAAGCCTCCCGCCCCCGCCAATTGCAACAGATCCAACGTATCCCGCACAAAGCGGTATTCCATTACGCCAGCAGTATCTAAGCCGAGATCATCCAACGCCTCCCGCCAAAGGGTGGTGGCCAGTTCCTGCTCCGTTTCCGGACGAAGGCGGAGGGGAAATTGAGCCTTAAGCTGGAGGGCTTGGAAAATCAGCGGCCAGAATAAAAACACCTCATCAATAATGAAGCCGCTGGGGGTTTTAAACACCAAAGGATCACGGCAACCCACTTCCAGCAGGAAGCGATCGCTCAAGTCCCGCTGATTGCCGGTGTTGGCGGTGAGGATTAACACCGCTGGCGTAATCGGGGGAATATTGGTGGGTATTGCTCCCCTCTGGGGCAGGCCGGGGTTGAGCCATTGCTCAAACCCCTGGATCAACCGGCTGGTTTTGCCGCTGCGGCTGGGGCCGGTAATCCACAGGGAGGCGCAGGGGGTGGGGGATTGATCACGATCCCAGTTTGAAGGCTTCAAGGATAAATCCATAAATAAACCCCAGTTTGAGGGCGTTGAGCACATTTCCCCAAAGCAACCCCGGCCGGGTGCGGGAGAGACTAGAGGCGAGACGGTTGACGATTTCAATCAAGAGGACACAGAGGGCGGACATGGACACATCCCAAAAGGCCAATTGGCCCGCAGTGGTGGAAATGCCATTGGCCAGGAAAAACCCCAACAGCAATGCGAGCATCACCAAAGAGAGCCGCCGCCAGGGATTGCTTGCCCATTGGGTGGCGCGATCGCCTCCATTGTTTAACAGTCGATTTAAGCGCGTGTCCTGCATGATCCTATCCGATTAGTGATAACCATGTTCAGTGAGAAAATCGAGGCTTAAGGACGTTTCCCCCCGGTGGCCAGTGAGGAACTTTTCCACATATTTTCCCAGGATATCCCCTTCCAGGTTCACCCAACTGCCGGGGGTGAGGTGGGCTAAATTCGTATGGCCATAGGTGTGGGGAATGACGGCGACGGTGAAACTGTGGCGATCGCACCGGGCAACGGTGAGACTGATACCATTGACGGCAATACTCCCCTTATTAACCAAATAGGGGGCGATGGCCGCCTGCCATTGGCCCCACAAATCCGGCACCGGGCCAAAGGTCATTTCCCAAGCCGTCGCCGTCGCCACCACCCCCTGCACCATCCCCACCCCATCCACATGGCCCGTCACAAAATGGCCGCCAATCTTCCCCCCCACCCGCAGCGAGGATTCTAAATTGACGGGGGTTCTGGTTTTACTCCGTTGCCCCAAACAGGTGCGATCGACCGTTTCCGGGGAAACCGTGGCAATAAACCCCTGAGGCCCTTGGCTTTCCACCGTCAAGCAGACCCCATCCACCGCCACACTATCCCCCAGGGCCAAATCCTGAAGCAGGCCCCCATCTGGATCGCTCACATCAATCTTCAATTGCGTCGGGCCAGCGGTTTCCACCCGGCCAAGGGCCTGTACTAATCCGGTAAACATTAGGCTTTAGATCTCACATTCCGCAGTTTAAGATCAATTATGCTAGTGAACGGTGCGTCAGATTGATCACCCAGGATGCAAACGAGGAGCATCACGGCTGACGCACCACTGATGGCGCTTCCCACTCCCCCCTTCAATCTGAACTGGCGATCGCCTTTTCAGGACATTGCACAATGGGAATTTCCACCACAAACTCCGCCCCCTGGCCCACCTCAGAATTGCAATACATCCTACCCCGATGGCGCTCCACCACCACCTGATAACTAATGGAGAGGCCCAACCCCGTCCCCTTGCCCACATCCTTCGTTGTGAAAAAGGGATCAAACAGTTTTGAGGCCGAATCCGGTTTAATGCCAATGCCATTATCCAAAACCCGAATCTGCACCCATTCGCCATCAATGATCTGGGTATAAATCCAAATCGTCGGATGCTCATCATTGACAAACTTCCCCCGTTGCCAAGATTCCTCCAGGGCATCAATGGCATTACTGAGCAAATTCATAAACACCTGATTGAGTTGGCCCGCATAGCATTCCACCGGCGGCAAGTTAGCATAGTCCTTGACAACGGCAATGGGGTACGCCAACTTTGGGATCGCCGATTTGAGGCGATTGTGCAAAATCATCAACGTGCTTTCAATCCCCTCATGGAGATCCACCTGCTTCACCTCCGCTTCATCCAGACGGGAAAAGGTGCGCAAGGATTGGACAATTTCCTGAATCCGCTCCGCCCCTAACACCAAAGAATCCTGAAGTTTAGGTAAATCCTCCTTCAGGAACTCTAATTCCACATCCTCAATTAAATTCTCCAAATCTTCAGAAACATTGGGGAACTCCCCCTGATAGGCTTCCACCAACCGCAGTAGATCCTTTGTATAGTTTTTGGCATAGACCAAATTGCCAGAAATAAAATTCACCGGGTTATTAATTTCATGGGCCACCCCCGCCACCATCTGCCCCACACTGGACATTTTTTCACTTTGGATCAAATGGGTTTGGGCCTGTTGGAGTTCGTTGAGCGTCCGTTGCAGTTTTTCGCTGTGCTGTTTGTGGCGGAGAGCCTCTTCGGCCTGTTTGCGCTCGGTAATGTCGCGAAACGTACCGGTAAAAAAAGACCGGGGGCCTAAATTGGCTCTGGTGAGCGTCACTTCCACGGGAAAAATAGAACCATCGGCGCGATGGCCGATCACTTCCTGGGGGCCGTTATCAAGGAGACGCTTAATCAAAGTGGCGCGATCGCTCAAGGTCTCCGTAGACCAGCCAATCAACGTCGTAATCGACAGCCCCGGCAACTCCTGGCTAGAGTATTGAAACACCCGTTCAGCGCTGGGGTTGGCGGAAAGAATGTGGAGCGTCGTCGTGTTGAATGTGATAATCGCATCGGTGGCGGTGGTGACAATGGCCCGCGTCCGCGTCACCGCCTCCTCCATCGCCGTCATCACCTGGTTATATCGGTCGGCAATGTGGCCCACTTCCGTAAAGGGGGTGACAGGAACCCTCGCCGTCAGATCCTTGGTGCGGGCTTGGTAGTCCATCACCTCGAATAAATCATAGAGTTCGGTTTTGGCATCATGCTCCGACACATTCAGGCCCCGCTCCTCATCATCAGCAGAGACCCGCAACGGAAACAGCCGATTAATTTGCCAAAGAATCAAAAATGTCACCCCAAAAGCCCAAACAAATCCCGCCCCAACCCCCAAAGTTTGCACGCCAATCTGTTGCCAGCGACTCAGCCCCGTGCCAATTAAATCTAAGTTGCCAAAAAACCCCACCGCCAAGGTTCCCCATAGCCCCGCCCCCGCATGGACTGCCACCGCATCCACCGCATCATCAATCTGCCAACGATTGAGGATGTAGATGACCAACATCATCACCGCTGCCCCGATCCCACCCGTGATAAAGGCCAGGGGCGTAGTGAGCACATCGCAAGCCGCTGTCACCGCCACCAGTCCGGCAATAGAGCCATTAACTAACAATTCCACCTTTGGCAATTTTCGCCGTTGCCAACCAATAACCGCAGCGGTAATCATCCCCCCCACCCCTCCAATTACGGTGTTGACGATAATCGCCGGAACCTGGGCATTGAGGGCGAAGGTGCTGCCGCCATTAAACCCCAACCAACCGAACCATAAGAGCATCGCCCCCAACACGGACATGGGAAGGTTAGAGCCTTGGATTGTTTGGGGGGGTCTATCCTTGGGAAAGCGGCCGAGGCGAGGCCCGACCACCAGCAAAACCGCTAGGCCAATCCAGCCCCCCACACTATGAACCACGGTGGAGCCAGCAAAATCTGTAAATCCCAGTCGCCCTAACCAGCCCAGCACTTCTGAGTGATCCGCACCATTCCAAACCCAATGGCCGTAGATGGGGTAAATTAGACCGGAGGAAATCGCGGAAATGAGCAAGTAGGCTTTAAACTTGAGACGCTCCGCCACTGCACCGGAAACAATGGTGGTGGCAGTGCTGCAAAACATCATCTGAAAGAGAAAAAATGTCGCGTTCTGATAATCGCCGTTGAAATTGAGTAAAAATCCAGAGTTGCCCCACAGACCAAACTGGCTCACACCAAACATTAAGGCATAGCCAAACCCCCAAAAGAGGGCCACTGAAATACCAAAGTCTGCTAGATTTTTAACGGCAACATTGATATTGTTTTTGGAACGTGTTAACCCAGATTCAAGGCACATGAAGCCGGGTTGCATCAAGAAGACTAACCCGGCTGAAACAATAATCCACAGGATATCGGTCACTGGCTTTGCAAAGGTACTCACGGATTTCCCCCCATTGTGTCGGGTGCGCTAGGAAAAAATTGTGATTCTTTATACATTCCTTTTGGTTCCCATGGCAAATCTTAACAGTATCTCCGGGGCCGCTGGCGGCCGTAGGGTAACGATCGCGGACTACTTTTTTTTCAACAGAAAATAATCATCTCTTTTGAACGAGAGGGAATGCTGGTGATTCCTCTCAAGCTTGGCTCTCTTCTTCCCGGGTTGCAGGCAGCAATCCGGATGCCTGAACCGACGGCTGAGATCCAACGGTGGGCGATCGCCCCCGGATCGCCCCCCTATCCTGATACCCATCCCCCCAAGGTTCGGTTTTCCCAACATTTAGACCAAAGTCTAATAACCCTCCACCCCCTTCGTGAACTACGCTAAGTCCGAATAAGTCTTTTTATTCCAACCCACTTACCCAACTGGAGCGTAGCGGGGTGGAATACAGCCCCAAGTGGGCCGCAAGACGCAACACCCCTTCCACCTCAGCAGATTCTTTAGCAACCCTAAAGAGCACTGAAGTTCTTGCTAATTCCAGACGGAGGATAGCCACCCATGGCCTTGGATTATTTTGCACCTGGTGTCTACGTCGAAGAAGTTGACCGTGGTAGTCGCCCCATTGAGGGAGTCAGCCTCAGTGTCGCCGGATTTATCGGGTTTACGGAAGAAGTGCGCGGCGATGCCGAACTCTTCAAACCGATCATGATCACCAACTTCGACCAATACCTAGAGTATTTTGGTAAGCCTGGCTCAGACGGGTTCACCGAATTTAAACAGGTAGCTGAAGACGGCACCGAAACCACCTACTACCCCTATCTGCCCTTTGCGGTTCAGGGTTGGTTCCTCAATGGCGGCGGCCGCTGTTGGGTGACGAGTATCGGCACGAAACTGCCCGGCTCCCCTCCGCCCCCTCCGGAAGAAACTGCTACGCCAGTGATGACCGCTGGTGGCAAACCTTCCTTGGCCTTTAACCTGGCGGTGAGTGAAGAGGGAGCCCTTGTTCCCGCTGATGGCCCCCGCCTCCGGGTGGTGATCACCGAAAGCACCCCTAAACCCCCCGAAGATCCAGAAGCAGAACCCCCCATTGATGATGGGCAATTCTTCGACCTCCGGGTTGTCCTCGGGGACAACGTGCTGGAAGAATACAACAACCTCAGCATGAATCCTGAGGTGGATGCTACCGTTGCTGATTACGTTGTCACCGCCGTTGCTGAATCGGAATATGTCACCTTGACGGATATTTCCGTCAGTGGCCAGGCCCTTTCTCGCCGGCCCGCCAATGGCCTGTTTGAAATCGCCCCACCCCCCTACATTTCCCCCTTAGGCAATGCCACCCGCGACATCGCTGGCAGCCGCAATGATAAGAAAGGGATGCAGGGGATGTTTGAGGTGGACGAAATCGCCATGCTCGCCTTCCCAGATTTGATGCTGTT
>RECT01000259.1 GCA_007693875.1 Spirulina sp. DLM2.Bin59 | reverse complement strand
GGCTTGGGCCACCCGCAGTTTTGCGGCCCTCTGGGGTGGGGGGGCAATTTTGGCGATCTACTGGCTGAATCGTGGGGCCTTTTCGGTGCGAGCAGGATTAACGGGAGCGGCCCTAATGGCCCTTTCCCCCTTTGCCGTCTACCTTTCCCAGGAAGCCCGCCATTACACATTGCCCCTCGTCTTTTTAACCCTGGCCTTGGCGGCTCAAGTTAGGGTTCAACAACAATTGATGGCGAAGCGATCGCCCCTCCTGGCTGGGGTGTTTTGGGGAGGTATGAGTGCATTGGCACTGTTTAGCCATTATTTTTGCCTGCTAGCCATTGTGGCCCAACTCCTCACCTTTGGCCTATTTTGGGGGCGATTCCGTCCCCCCTTGAACCGATTTACTCTGGCCCAAGGTGGCGCTCTTTATCTCCTCCCTTACCTCTTCCTGATCCCCTGGTGGCCCGCCTTTTGGGGCCATTTCCATAGCCCCACCACCGGCTGGCTTTCCCCCCCCACGGGTTTGGCTCCCTTGGGGCAAACGGTGGCCAGTTGGATCGTGATGCTGTTTGTGCCACCAGTGGAGGGGCAGCCCTTAGCGGTGCAGGGGGCGATCGCCCTCCTCAGCCTTGCCATTCTCGCTGTGCTGATCCAACAAACCCGCCAAGGGTGGCAGGCCCTCGGCCCCTCCCTGGCGCGGTTCACCCTCGCCACAGTGGTGGTGGTGGTGGTGCTGGAATATTTCGCGCTGATCTACGGTTTGGGCAAAGATATCAGCATCGCCCCCCGCTACCATTTCGTCTATTTTCCGGCAGTCTGTGCCTTACTGGGGGCGGCTTGGGGAGAACAATCCCGCCGGTTTCAGGGGTTTGCCGGGGCAGTGTTAACCCTCAGTAGCCTCTGTGTGGTCTATAACCTCGCCTTTCAAAAGCCCTACCTGCCGGATCAGGTGGCGGCGCAATTCGACCAAGACCCCCGGCCGGTGATGGTGATGATGGCCTATCGCAATACATTAGAAATGGCCGTCGGGTTAAGTTATGGCTTGGCCTTGGGGGAACGCCGCCCCCCGGCACAAAAAGCCGATTTTGCCCTCTTGAGCTACATAGAAGGCTATGATCAGGTTTGGGAAACCTTGGCGACATTCCCGATTCAGCCCGTGAGCCTGTGGGCGATCGCCCCCGGTTATCTCGATGATACTTTTCCGGAAACTGTCGCCCTTGCCCTGGATCAACGTTGTCAGATTGACCCGGAGCAGTTTTATCGATTGGGATTTCCCTATCAACGCTATCAATGTCAAAACAATTCCGCAAAAACGAAAACACCACTAATAGATCCGGTGTAATCTGTTATAGATGTGAATGCTGTTGAAAGACTGGATCGGATTGGGCCATGGCCCGACCCCTTCCCGCAGTTCCCCGACTAGTCTTGTGAATTTCCCTATGAATAGCCTGCTCTCCGGCCTTGATGATGTTGCACGCCAGATAACCGGTATGGATCGTAAAAAGAAACCCAAAATGCTTGTTGTCGATGATGAGCCTGATAATCTTGATCTGCTCTACCGCACGTTTCGGCGGGATTTTCGCGTCTTTAAAGCTGAAAGTGGCATGAATGCCCTCGAAGTTTTATCCCAAGAGGGAGAGGTGGCGGTGATTATCTCCGATCAACGGATGCCGGAAATGAAGGGGACGGAATTTCTCAGTAAAACCGTGCCAGATTTCCCCGATACGGTGCGGATCATCCTCACCGGCTTTACGGATGTAGAGGATTTGGTGGATGCGATCAACTCCGGCCAGGTCTATAAATACATCACCAAACCCTGGGATCCCAATGAACTCAAAGCGGTGGTGGATCATGCAGCCGAAACCTACGATCTGCTCAAACAGCGCACCGAACAATTGCAACGGGCTGAGGAGCAGGCGCGACTGCTGTCGGTGATTGCGGATGTGGCGCAAGAAAGTGCGGATCAAAACCAAAGCTTAGGAGCATTGGCGGCAGCGTTGGGGGAAAGCTTTTCCGCCGATGGTTGTATTCTGCGCCGGGTGGATGGGGGACAGTTGGGGGCGGAAGGTCGCCATGATCAGCCCATTGCCATTGAAAGTGATCCCCTCGTGCAAACGGCTTTATCGACGGGTAAAACCCAAGTTTGGGTCAATTCCGCCACCACGCCGCCGCCGGAGGGGTCAGAATATGCCGGTGCGGGCCTCCAAGTTCATTTAGTGCTCCCCCTCCATTACCGGGAGGAAATGATTGCGCTGGTTTCTCTGCAATGGGGGCGATCGCCTAAACCCAATGAGGAGGAAATCCACCTGATCCACTTGGCAGCCCAGCAGGTGGTGCTGGCCTTGGCGGCGTTGGGATAGGTATGGTTCAGACTCCCGAAGCGGACGCAGTGCAGGCCCTGTTTAACCGCATTGCCCCTGTCTATGACGACCTCAACCACCAGTTAAGCTGGGGGTTGCACCGGGTTTGGAAAAAAATGGCCGTTAAATGGGCGGCTCCCCACAGGGGCGATCGCGCCCTTGATCTCTGCTGTGGTAGTGGTGATCTGGCATTTCTCCTCGCTGAGGAAGTCGGCCCTGGGGGTGAGGTGGTGGGGGTGGATTTTTCCGTTGCCCAATTAGCCGTAGCCGCGAAAAGGGGGGGCGATGGCTATCCCCAAATCACCTGGCAGGAGGGGGATGCCCTGGCCATTCCCGCCTGCGATGATCAATTTGACTGTGCCACCCTCGCCTACGGCCTGCGCAACGTCACCGACATTCCCCGCTGTTTAGCAGAACTGCACCGCGTCCTCAAGCCCGGCGGCCGCGTCGCCATCCTCGACTTCCACCGCCCCCAAAACCCCTGGATCCAGCAATTCCAAACCTGGTATCTCGATCAAGTGGTCTTGCCCACCGCCACAGCCTTCGACCTTAAAGAAGACTACGCCTACATCGCCCCCAGTGTTGAACGGTTCCCCACCGGAGCCGAGCAGATCTGCCTGGCCCGAGCCGCAGGCTTTGCCCAAGCCACGCATTACCCGATTTTTGGTGGCATGATGGGGGTATTAGTGGCCCAAGCCGCTGCCGATAACCGCTGAATAACTTGTGGATCTTGCAAACCTTTGGCTAATTGTCATTCCCCCCATTGCCGGAGGGATCATTGGCTATTTCACCAATGATCTGGCGATTCAAATGCTTTTCCGCCCCTACAAACCGTTGTTTGTGGGGAAATGGCGCGTCCCCTTTACACCGGGTTTAATCCCCCGCAATCAGGAGCGATTAGCCCAACGGGTCGCCGATACGATCATGGGTTCATTGCTTACCCCTGGGGAGCTGCAACGGCTCACCCAGCGTTTACTCCAAAAGGAACGAGTACAGGAGGCTTTACTTTGGTTTTTACGGTTGGCCCTGAAACAAGTCCAGGCAGAGCAGGAGCAAAAAACCGCCGGGATCCTCGCCAATCTGCTCCGGGATCTCTTCAGTGGTTCGTTGCCTCGGCTGTTACGGGCCTTGGCCCGCCAAGAGGATTTTTTAGCCGAACAAATTAACTATATTTTTGATCAAGTGGTGTTGGAATTCCAACTCACTGATCCCCAGGCGCGGCAATTGGCGGATTGGGTATTACAGGTGATGGTTCCCCCCGATGTGTTGCGCCAGGCCTTGATTGAGTTCCTCACCGATCGCAATATTCAAATCATTGATGAGGGGCTACGGGAGAAAACCAGCGGCACAACTTGGGTGATGGCGAATCTCTTCGGGGTGCGCAATTCCCTGGTGCGGTTGCGGACGTTTTGTTTAGATGAGAAGGAAATCACCAATGCAAGGCTGAAGGAGTTGGTGCTGTCTTTAGAGATGCGCGATCGCCTCCGGTTTTGGCTTCAGGAACTCTCGCTGCAAAATCTCCCTTTAAGTACCGTCCGCCAACTGCGCAAAACCACCCGCGAAACGATCCGGGTCTACATCCAGGAGCGGGGGGGGAATTTGCTGGAGCAGTTGAGTGCTTCGGTGGATTGGGAGAGTTTGGCGGCGATTCTCCTCAAGCGGTTGCGGGATTCGGAGGTGTTGAAAACTTCGTTAGAAACGGTGAGTTGGGAATTGGCTTTATTATTGGAGCGTTATTTAGAGGAGGAGTTAGAAATTTTGGTGGCAAAAATTCTCCCCATTCTCTCCCTCGATCAAGTGATTGTGGAGCGGGTGATGGCCACCACACCGGAGGAGTTGGAAACGACGGTGCAG
>RECT01000375.1 GCA_007693875.1 Spirulina sp. DLM2.Bin59 | reverse complement strand
ACAGCAACAGGGAGCAGCAGAAAACACGATCATTGGCCTGTTTTTAGAGCGGGGCCTAGAAGCACTGTTAAGCATTTTAGCCGTGATGCGCTTGGGGGCCACCTACTTGCCCCTTGATCCCGCCTATCCCCTAGAACGATTGGCTTTCATGATCCAAGAAGCACAGCCCCCATTACTCCTCACCCATAGCAACTTGGTATCAAAATTACCCGCGATCGCCACCGCCATCCATTGCATCGACCAAATCCAACCAACCCTTGCCGCCTGCCCCCAAACAATCACCACCGCTCCCGCTGGCTCATCCCTCGCCTATATCATGTACACCTCCGGCTCCACCGGCAAACCCAAAGGCGTACAGATGCCCCGGCAAACAGTCCACTACTACATTGCAGCCCTCTCCAAAATTCTCGCCGTTCAACCCAGCGATATCTATCTCCATACCGCCTCCTTTTCCTTTTCCTCCTCCGTGCGGCAAATGCTCATCCCCCTCAGTTGTGGGGCAACGATGATCCTCGCCAGCCAAAGCCAGGTTAAAAACCCCCTGGCTTTGTTGGAACTGATGCAAACCAAAGGCATCACCATCTCCGATACAGTTCCCTCCGTGTGGCGATCGCTCCTGGCCGCAAGCCAATCCCTCCCCGCCGCAGAACGCCAAACCCGGTTCAGCAACCAACTCCGCATCATCAACCTTTCCGGGGAAATCACCCCCTGCTCCATCCTCCATGGCCTGCGGGCCACCCTCACCAGCCAACCCGATATTTTCAATATCTACGGCTCCACAGAAACCGTCGGCACCTGCGTCTACCCTGTTCCCCAGGATTTCGATCGCCAAGAAGGTTGTCTCCCCGTCGGGTTTCCCTACCCCCACAATCGCACCTATATCCTCAATGAACAACAACAACCCGTTGCACCGGGAGAAGTGGGGGAACTATATGTGGCAGGGGGCTGCGTATCCCAAGGCTACCTCCATCGCCCCGATTTAACCGCCCAAAACTTCATCCCCAACCCCTGGGTCGCAGACTGCCCCGAACCCCGCGACCTCTTCAGCCGCCTCTATAAAACCGGGGATGTGGCTTGTCAATGGCCCGATGGGGCGATCGAGGTGCGGGGGCGGGTGGATTTTCAGGTGAAATTGCGGGGGATGCGCATTGAACTCGAAGAAATTGAAGCCGCCCTAGAAAGCAACGACCGGGTTAAAGCTGCGATGGTCTTGGGGAAAACAGACCCCCAAGGAGAGCAGCGCCTTGTGGCCTATGTGGTTCCCCAAGGGGAAGGCCACACCATGACCCCCCAGTCCCTCACCCAAACCCTCCAAGCCAACCTGCGCGACCATCTCCCCTCGGATTGGATTCCCTCGCTATTTATGCCCCTCCCAGCCCTGCCCCTCACCCCCAACGGCAAGCGCGATCGCCTCTCCGTTCCTGCACCGGATTGGGGACTCTTGAGCACCGGGAAAACATCCGCAGCACCCCAAAATGAAACAGAAAGCCAACTTTTGCAAATTTGGATCGACCTCCTCGGGTTTACCCCAGGACTCACAGATGACTTTTTTATCCTCGGGGGTCATTCCCTCATGGCCGTGGAAATGTTTAGCAAAATCGATCAAATTTGGGGGAAAAAGTTAGCCTTTAACCACCTCATAGATCATCCCACCATTCAAAGCCTCGCGGTCTATCTCCGCAACAATGAACAATCTGCAAAATCCACGATCATTATCCCCCTCCAAAAAAATGGCGATGCTCCCCCCCTCTTCTGTATTCATGCCGTAGGGGGGAGCGTCTTGTATTACAGCAAACTACTCCCCTATTTACCCCCCAACCAGCCCGTCTATGGCATTCAAGCCCGGGGCTTTGATGGCATAGAACCCCCCCTAGAAACCGTCGAAGCCATGGCGAAATTCTATATTCAAGCAATTCGCAACGTCTATCCCCAAGGCCCCATCTATGTGATTGGTCACTCCTTTGGCGGCTTAGTTGCCTATGAAATAGCCCGGCAATTGTACGCCCAAAACGACCCCCCTCAATTCGTTGGTATTCTCGATGCAAAAACCCCGAAGTTGGCAAAATCTCGCCTTTCTTGGCGTCGTGGCATTAAAACAATAGCGAGCAATTTACGACAAATGTCTAATCTTGAGCGCAAAGAGTATTTGCTGAAGACCGCGATCTGGTTCTACCGTAAACGCAAAATTGCCGCTGATGGAGAATATGCAGAATCCCTAAAGGCAAAAAATGCCAATATGCGCATGTTCAACGTCCTCAAACCCAACTACCATGCTCAACATGCCTATGAACCCCGCCCCTATCCTGGCGATATTGTCGTCTTCCGTGCCACCATTCAATCCCCTCGCTCCGGTCACGACCCTACCCTCGGCTGGCAAGAACTCGTCGAGGGGCAGATCCATACCCACAGGATTTCCGGCCGGCATTTAACCATGCTAGAGGAACCCCATGTGCAAAACTTGGCCGCTGCCCTTATCTCCTACTTGCCTAAACCATAGTGAGCTGCTGGTGGATGGGGATTTGGATCGTCACCGCTGTGCCTTGACCGAGGACAGAGCGACAGGTTAAAGCACCGTGGTGCTGTTCCGTGATGATTTGATGGCTGATGGATAGGCCCAAGCCTGTGCCCTGGCCCAGGGTCTTCGTGGTGAAAAAGGGTTCAAAAATATGGGCCCGCACCTTTTCCGGCATCCCACAGCCGTTATCTTTAATTTTGATCGCCACTTGGGGGGGTTCGTCTTCGAGTTCAATCACCGTCGTGGTGATTTCAATCTGCCCCGGTTGGGGATCATTAGACCCCTGCCAACGGGATTCGATCGCCTGAATGGCATTGTTCAACAGATTAATCAACACCTGATTAAATTGCCCCCCGTAGCAATCCACCAAGGGGAGATCACCATAGAATTTCTCAATGGTAATGCCGGGGGTGTCGGATTTGGGTTTGGTGCGATAGTGCAAAATCAGCAGGATACTATCAATGCTGCGATGAACATCCATGGCCTTCAGTTCTGATTGCTCATGGTGGGAAAATTGCAGGAGCGATCGCACCACCGCTTGGATCCGGTCAATGCCCGTTTGCATCGAAGCAATTAAGCTGGGGAAATCTTCGGCAATAAAGTCTAAATCCACCGATTCCTGCTCAGAGGCCATCGTTGCCGCCATTTCTGCCGGAGCCACCTGTTGATAGAAACTCACCAGGTTAAACACATCATCAAAATATTGCTGGGCATGGCTTAAATTTCCAGAAATAAAGTTAATCGGGTTATGGATTTCATGGCATACGCCGGTAATCAATTGCCCCAAACTGGACATTTTTTCCGCTTGGGTGAGTTGTAAATGGGTTTGGCTCAGTTTGGTGAGGGCCGCTTGCAGTTTGGCGGTGCGGTCTTGAATTTGTTCCTCAAGGCTGGCGTTAACCAGTTGGGAAAGGTGATAGAGGTGATGTTGCTGAATGCCGGAGGCAAATTCCTCCCCAAGGGCTTCAATCAGTTGATGATCTGAATCAGTCCAAGGGTGACATTGACCATGGATCGATTCTTTCCAAACTTCAAAGGACAGCCGGGGCTGCATTTGCCGCTCATCGGGGTTGAATTCACCGGCCCAGAGGGTTTCGGTGGCAATTTCCTCCCGGAAGAGGGTGAGGTAGCCAAACCGCTGTTGTTCTAGTTGGAGGGGAACGACGAGCAGGCCGCGGATCACTGTGCTGCGGAAAGTGGGCTGGATGTTGCGCAGTTGCGGCACCGTGTAGATGTTGATCGTCGCCCAACTGGGTTTCGGTTGTTGTTGGAAGAAACTTTGCCAGGTGCTGGATTGTTCAATGGCTGTGAACCGTTGCCCCGGAGGTACCCCCGGTTGGGTTCCCACGGTGATCACCTCAAGGGCATCAAGGGGTGAGGGGGCATTGATGGCGGTGGTGGGATTGTTGAGGTAGGTTTCGTGGGCGGTGCGGTTGAGGAAGAGGCGGCCGCCGCAGGCGTTGAGTTTTTCGACGGTGGTGGCGAGGGCCGCTTGCAAATCCATGGCGGTGATCGAATGGAGTTGCTGGCTAATTTGATTGACGATCGCCTCCCGCTGGGCTTTTTCCTGGGCCGCTTGCCAGAGGTGAGCTTGGGCGATCGCCACCGCCAACTGATCCACCACCATCTGCACCCCCCGCAGGCGGGTTTCGGAAACTGTCCAGGATTCGGAGTGATGGCCCACC
>RECT01000413.1 GCA_007693875.1 Spirulina sp. DLM2.Bin59 | reverse complement strand
TACAAAGACATATTTCTGTTTAAGGGCATTAAAAAGCCCGAGAAGATGCTCGAATGGGGGTCGCCCGCACCGGCCCCAGTACAAACCATTCCCGCCTCACCCCCCTACCGAGGGGAACCCGCGCCACGGTGACGGGCCGCGAGGGGGATTGGTTGCGTTTGGAATATGGGGCCTGGATTAATGGGGCGGAAACGCGATCGCTGCCGGGGGCCGTACCGCCAAGGGCGCGGATTCGTAGCGTCAGCGGTCGCCCCGGCCCCCATGGCATTGAAATGGCCTTTCCTCTAACGGTGCCTGTCCCGGTGACGATCGCCCAGGAGGATGAGCGATTGATTTTGACGCTCCATGGGGCGATCGCCGAAACCGACACGATCCGCCTGGATGATGACCCTCTAATCCGTCGCCTCGATTGGCAACAGGTCAACCCCCACACCCTCACCTATACTTTCCACCTCAAAACCCCCCATCAATGGGGCTATGATTTCCGCTACGACGGCAGTACGTTGCGGCTGTTGTTGCGCTATCCGCCGGAATTGCGGGGAGAATTGAATGGTTTGCGGGTGGTGTTAGACCCGGGCCATGGGGGGGCGGAGTTGGGGGCGCGAGGCCCTAATGGTTTCCCGGAAAAGGAGATTAATTTGATCCTCTCCCGCAAGTTGCGGCGGGAGTTGGAGCAGCGGGGGGCGCAGGTTTATTTAACGCGGGATCAGGATGTGGATTTAGGTTTGCGGGAGCGGATGGATTTTATTGCAGAGGTGAAGCCCCATGTGGCCTTATCTGTCCATTACAATGCCTTGCCCGATAGTGGTAATGCGGAAGAAACGGCGGGGATCGGGATGTTTTGGTATCATCCCCAAGCCCATGATCTAGCGGTATTTTTACAAGACTATTTAGTGACAAGTTTAGATCGCCCCCATTACGGCGTATTTTGGAACAATTTGGCCCTAACGCGCCCCCATGCGGCCCCAACGGTGTTAATGGAGTTGGGATTTATGATCAATCCTTGGGAGTTTGAATGGATTATGGATGAGGCAGCTCAGGATCAATTAGCGGGGGCGATCGCCTCTGCCCTCACCCAATGGGTACAAAGCCGCCAAGCTGTCCCCTAGAAGATATTATCAATGCAGCAATTGCACTGACTCAGAAAAAACGTCTAAAGCTTCCCCATGATTGCAACCTTACCGCCTTGGCTTTTGCTTGATCCCCTCTTGACCCAATGGTTGCAGGAGGATATGGGGCGGGGCGATCGCACCACCGCTGCCCTCTTTCCCCCCCAAGGAGAACCAGCCCAAGCCCATTGGGTCGCGAAAGCCGAGGGGGCGATCGCCGGGTTAACCCTAGCGGCCCGCGTCTTTCACCTCCTCGATCCCTACAGTAGGAGTGAACCCCAGATCAGCGAGGGGGCAACCTGTACAGCAGGGCAAACCTTAATCACCTTCACCGCTAGCCCCGCCGCATTACTCACGGGGGAGCGGGTAGCCTTGAACTTGGCCATGCGCCTCAGTGGCATTGCCACGGCAACAGCGGCCTATGTGGCGGCGATCGCCCCTTTCCCCGCCCAATTTGTCGATACCCGCAAAACCACACCGGGATTGCGGCTGTTGGAAAAATACGCTACCCAAGTGGGCGGCGGCCTCAATCACCGTATGGGCCTCGATGATGCAGTGATGCTCAAGGATAACCATATCCAAGCAGCGGGGGGCATTGGCCCCGCCATTGCCCAAGTGCGGCGGGCCATACCCTATCCCCTCACCGTCGAGGTGGAAACGAGCAACTTAATAGAAGTGGAGGAGGCGATCGCCCATGGGGCCGATATCATCATGCTGGACAATATGAACCCAACCCAGATGGCGGCAGCGGTAGCGTTGATCCGCGCCGCCAATGACCGGATTAAAATCGAAGCCTCCGGCAATATCACGTTAAATACCATCGGCTCTGTGGCCGCAACCGGCGTCGATTATATTTCCAGCAGTGCCACCATCACGCGATCGCCCTGGTTAGATATCAGTATGCGTTGGGGGTAGGCAGTTAAATTTTCCGTGGCATACTGGGACTGAAATCCTCAACCACAACCGTCTCAAACGGGCGGAATAGACCTAAAATCCCCATGAAACGTCGTCAACTTTTCACCTTCCTTGCTGGCTTGACCGGCCTTGGTGTTACCTTTTACTTCCAACGCCGCCAAGCCCATGCTGTCAACATCACGCCCCTCCCGGAGGCAGTCCAAGGTAACCCCCTGTTACGGTTTGTTACCCTCGGCGACTTCGGCACCGGCTCCTCTGCTCAGTACAATCTGGGCAAAGCCATGGCGGACTATCATAGCCAATCTCCCTATCACCTCGCCCTCACCGTCGGCGATAACATCTACAACGAGGGGGAAATTGAAAAAATTGAACGGGTGTTTGAAATTCCCTACGGGGCGCTTTTAGCCCGGGGAGTCAAGTTCCGGGCCACCCTCGGCAACCACGATATCCGCACCAACAACGGTGATCCCCAAGTGGCCTACCCCGGTTTCAACATGGACGGTCGCTACTACACCTATACCGATGGGCCTGCCCAGTTCTTCGCCCTAGATACCAATGGCAATGCCGATTGGGATCATCAACTGGCCTGGCTAGATCGGGAGTTGGCCGCCAGCACCGCCCCCTGGAAAATTGTCTATGGCCACCACAACATTTACACCTCCGGCCACTACGGTGTGAACCAAGCCCGCTGGGCTCAGATCGCCAAATCTTTCTTTAAACGGTACGGCGTGCAACTCTATATCAATGGCCATGACCACCACTATGAGCGCACCGTCCCCATTGAAGGCACAACCTACCTCACCACCGGTTCGGGGGCAGGGCTACGGGCTGCGGGTCATTCCGCCTGGACTGCCTATAGTGCATCTCGCTTGGGTTTTGGGGCGATGGAAATTTATCCGGATCATTTGGTGATTCGCGGCATTGGCCCCCAGGGGGAACTGTTTGATCAAGGCGTGATCTCCCGCACCTAATCGCGCAAAATGTGCCGCATTGCCACGATTTACGCCGGATCGCTACACTCTGTAGGGGCGAAAAATTTTTCGCCCCTATCCGGATCCGCCATGTGTTCCCCCTTAAGCATTGCGGCTTTCGATCGCCCATCGGGCCAATTCCGTCCGGTTATTGAGGTTGGTTTTGTTGAGCATATTGGAGACGTGGCTTTCCACCGTGCGCTGACTAACCTTAAGGTTGATGGCCACCTCCCGATTGGACATGCCTTGAGCCACCATCTGCACCACTTCTAACTCCTTGGGGGTCAGACTGACATTATCAGGAACCTGAATAATCGGGGTTACATCAGCGCCGCGAGAATGCTGAAGGAGGCGATCGGCCTGTTTCAGGGAAGATTCCACCTGCGCCACCAACTCCTCCGGCTCAAAGGGTTTGACCATATAAACATCGGCCCCTTTCGTTAAACCCTTCACCCGATCCTGGCTTTGGCCCTTTGCGGAGAGAAAAAGAAAGGGAATCCAGCGAATTTTGGCATTGCTGCGGACATTTTCCACAAAGGTATAGCCGTCCATTTCCGGCATCATGATGTCACAAATAATCATGTCTGGATCGGCATCTTCGAGGATATCGAGGGCGGTTCTGCCATTATCAGCGGTGATTACCTCATAGCCGCGAAATTCCAAATAATCTTTCACCAAAAGAATTAAATTGGGGTCGTCGTCAATGAGTAAAAGTCTTGTTTTGGGGGGAGATTTGGGTTCTTTCATGGGCTGAAGCGCAGCAGCATAATGTTCATGGAGATGGGGCGATGGGTACGCTAACGCGGATAGGTACGCTAACGCGGATGGGTACGCTAACGCGGATCGCCTCGACTGAATCAGCGATAAAAAACCCCACGATCACCCCTATTATGTCTTGTCTGTTGCCAAACCGAACAATCAGGGGCTAATTTCTGGCACCAAGCTGGGCAGTGGATGAGTACAGATGACGTATTTTTCCACGATTTCCCCTTTCAGCAAATGGCGTTGAATAATTTCCTCAATGACCGGCGGCGTGGCTTGACGATACCACACCCCATCGGGATAGATGAGCAGGATCGGCCCCTGGGCGCAGATCCGTAAACAATCCGCTTTACTCCGCAGGATGCAACCCGGTTGCCCCGCCCGAGGGCGGTCTAAACCCAATTCTTTCTGTACTTTGTCTTTTTTGGCTGTAACATCGCTTAAAATTGTTCGCGTTAAT
>RECT01000369.1 GCA_007693875.1 Spirulina sp. DLM2.Bin59 | reverse complement strand
TGAGAGCAGAACATCCTGATGTCGCAAAAAGCTTCAACAATTTGGCAATTTTGTACAACTTACAAGTGAGATACACTGATGCAGAACCCCTCTATCTTCAAGCCTTGGAGATGACGAAGCGCTTGTTTGGAACAGAACATCCTGATGTGGCAACCAGTATCAACAACTTGGCATTTTTGTACCGTTCCCAAGGAAGATATGCAGAAGCTGAACCCCTCTACCTTCAAGCATTAGAGATGAGGAAACGTCTTTTGAGAGCAGAACATCCTGATGTCGCAAAAAGCTTCAACAATTTGGCAATTTTGTATTTATCTCAAGGTGATGTCACTCGTGCGGTTCATTTCTTTCGTCAAGGTTTAGACGTAGAAGAACACAACCTCGATACGATGCTTACCATCGGTTCAGAATCCCAGAAACAGGATTACATGAACACTATTTCTGGGACAGCACGTCGGGTAATTTCCCTCCACCTGCAAACCGCTCCCAATCACCCCGAAGCCGCCCAACTTGCCCTCACCACCCTTCTCCGCCGCAAAGGACGCATCCTCGAAGCCGTCACCGATAACCTGCAAACCCTGCGCCAAAACCTCACCCCCGCTAACCAAAAACTCCTAGACGACCTCGCTCACACCCGTTCTCAACTTGCTGCCCTCACCTTTAGCCCCCCCGAAAACCTCCCCCCCGAACAATATCGCCAACAAATTAGCCAACTCCAAACCCAAGCCAACGACCTAGAATCCCAACTCGCCCGCAACAGCGTAGAATTTCGCATCCAAACCGAACCCGTTACCATCCCAGCCATTCAAGCCCTCATCCCCAGCGATGCCGCCCTTATTGAACTCGTCGTGTATCAACCCTTTAACCCTACAGCACCACAGGGACAACAATGGGCAGAACCCCACTATGGCGCATATATCCTCCCAGCCAACGGCTCACCCCAATGGCTTGATCTGGGCCCCGCCGCCCCCATTAACACCGCCGCCCAAAACCTCCGCCAAGAACTCGACAACCCCCACGACCTCACCGCCGCCCAACGACGGGGACGCGAACTCGATGCCCTCCTTATGGAACCGATTCGCGCCAAACTGGGTAACGCCCAACATCTACTCATTTCCCCCGATAGTCAACTCAACCTGATCCCCTTCGCCGCCCTCGTTAACCCACAAAATCAATACCTCCTCCAAACCCACCAGATCACCTACCTCACCACCGGCCGCGACCTCCAACGCCTCCAACTCAATCTCAAACCAAAATCCCCGCCCCTCGTTGTTGCCAACCCTGACTATGGCCAATCCCAAGTAGGCCCATTCATCGCGACGAATAATCGCGCCGCCCAGCGTTCCCAAGACCTGGCAAACCTGCGATTTGGCGACCTCCCCGGCACAGCCGCCGAAGCCGAAGCCCTCACCGCCATCCTACCCAACGCCACGATTCTCACCCGTAACGCAGCCACCGAAAACGCCATCAAACAAGTCCAAGGCCCCGAAATTCTCCACATTGCCACCCACGGCTTCTTCTTGGAAGATGTGGAACGGGTGGCGGCTCCCGA
This sequence comes from Spirulina sp. DLM2.Bin59, assembly GCA_007693875.1. Lineage (GTDB taxonomy): Bacteria > Cyanobacteriota > Cyanobacteriia > Cyanobacteriales > Spirulinaceae > Spirulina. The sequence continues at coordinate 2,674 of RECT01000369.1, read as the reverse complement.
TTTCGGTTCCGGTTTTGATGCCCGTGGTCTCATCTCCGTGCGTCCCCGTCCCGGTTCCACACCCCGCCCCCGTCGCTCAGTCGAGAATCCCTTGCTGCGATCGGGTTTAGCATTGGCGGGGTTTAATTCGCGTCAGAGTGGGGCAGAAGATGGCGCACTCACGGCGTTAGAGGTGGCGGGTCTGAATCTGTGGGGGACACAGTTGACGATTCTTTCCGCCTGTGAGACCGGCATCGGTGCAGTGGCCAACGGGGAAGGAGTCTATGGATTGCGTCGCGCCCTGGTGATGGCTGGCTCTCAGAGTCAGTTGATCAGCCTCTGGAAAGTGTCCGATGAGGGAACGAAGGATTTTATGGTGGCTTATTATCAGCGGATTATGCAGGGAGAGGGACGGGGTGAGGCTCTGCGTCAGGTGCAATTAGCGATGTTGGGGGATGCCCGGTATGATCACCCCTTCTATTGGGCGGCGTTTGTTCCCTCTGGGGATTGGCGACCGATGGGGGATTAAGTTCTCCATTCCCTCCATCCCTTGACAATGGGACAGAGGGCTTAACCGGTTGCGCCTTAACCTTCCTGGGCTAATTCTGCGTCGATTTCCACCAATAACTGTGAGGCGAGGGTGTAAAGCTCCCGGTGGCAGGGGCCGTTACTGGCCATTAAGCCCCCCCATTGGTTGACATCCCCTTGGTTGTAGCGCAACTCTGCCCCGGTAAAACTGGTGAACTGGCCCCCGGCTTCCGTGAGGATCAATTCCGGCGCGGCAAAATCCCAATCCTTGGGGGCGGATTTCCCGGAAAGGGAAATATAAACATCGGTGCGTTGTTCGAGGATTGTGGAGATTTTACAGCCCACACTGCCGACAAATTGGCGATCGCCAAAGGGTATCCGCTCCAGCATCTTATCCATGCGCACATTACGATGGCTGCGACTGGCCACCAACACCAGATCCTCAATGCGGCTATGGGTGGAAGGGCGGATGGGGGTGCGGTGGCGATCGCGCCCCTCCACCGTTGTGCCTTGACCCTTAACGGCAAAATAAAGCTTTTCCGTTTCCGGGATCACAACAATGCCAATTTGGGGCCGACCTTGGTAGGTGAGGGCAAGGTGAATGGCATATTCCCCGGTTTTTTCAATGAAATCCCGCGTCCCATCCAGGGGATCAATAATCCAAACCCAATCCTCTGGCTTCGCTTCCATCTTCACCAGATCATAGGTTTCCTCGCTAAGGTAGCCAAAGGGTTCATCGGGTAATTGGGCTTGGAGCTGTTCGAGAATATAGTGGTTCGCCGCCAGATCCGCCGCTGTAACCGGATCGCCGGTTTTATCCTGGACATTGAGATCCCCTTCGCCCCGGTAATAGGCCCGCAGCACATCCGCCGCACCCCAAGCCACATCACAGGCGATCGCCCCAATCTCAGCCAGTCGATTCTCAATCATCACAACTACGGGTAAAATTCAGTTCCCATTCTATTACCCCGATGATCCCGTGGATCGGGAGCATTTTGCACCCACAGACGAAAGGGGAAGGCTTTCCTTCCCCTTTGCGTCTTGAATCTGTGCAAATTTCCAAATTAAAAATCTGCGGATTGCTTGGGTTCTAAAGAGAGCCATCGCTAAAATTGTTAGGACTAGAAGTATTATCGAGCCAATCGAAAATCCGATCCAACTGCTCCAGGGTGATTAACCCGTATTGCCAGAGAATCATCGGAAACGAGCCGGGATGCTTTTCAAAAGACCGCTGGGCGATCGCAATCGAATCTTTGGAGAGGGCTAACTCATCATGTAAAAATTTGATTAAACGGGCATAGGTTCCAGTTTGCATTGTTAATATCACCTCCTGATGATTTTTGTTGATTGTGGATGATGGGGTTAAAAGTCGATAGACGGCTCGGCCACTGTTTGATCTGTCCACTGCTATCCTACGGACTCCCTCCCTCAGGGGGCAAACCCATCAATAGTAAACATCCCCCCTCCATCCTTAAGGGCAAAGGGACTGAAGGGGTAGGCTTGCAGCGTCCAAAGACAGAGCCAAAAATCTGACTATCCTGTGGCGGCTTGAAAACTGGTTGGGGAGAGTCCGGTGAACAAACACCAAAAAACCCAATTAACCCGAAAGATCAAACCGAAGCGATGGGGAATGTTGATCAGATAGTGTAGCCGATTTTACACTATGTGGGATCTTTTCCAACCCCTAGGGAGATAAAAATTCTAATTCGAGGCGATCGCCCACCGCCAACCCCATGGCTTCGGCCCGGCCCCCCCGCAATTCAATGACATAATCCACCCATTGATCCGGGCCATAGGTGGGGCAAGGTTCAGCACTACAGCCCGGCACATCATGAACAATGTCAATCACTTCCCCCTCATGGATGAATATCATATCTAAACTGATGGGGACATTTTTCATCCAGAAGGAAACCCGGCGGGGGGGGCTAAAGGGAAAAATCATGCCGCGATTGTCCGGCAACGATGCCTCATCCCGGAACATCAGGCCCCTTGCTTGCTCCTCTGGGGTGGTGGCTACTTCTAACTCAATATCGAGATCCACCGAGTCAAACCGGGCGATCGCCCCAATCTCTAAAACCTGGGGGGTCGTGTAGGGTTCAATGGTAAATTCTTTAACCTCTGTGGGACTAAGGATGGGGACAGAATCCACCTCTGGGGATGAACAGCC
>RECT01000294.1 GCA_007693875.1 Spirulina sp. DLM2.Bin59 | reverse complement strand
CTCCGGGCCCACAGTGAAGGGCTATTGCGGCGGCAATTGGAAGCGGTAGAAGAAGAATTTGCCGATGATCACCAATACGAAGCCGCCACGGCGGATGTATTGGAGGAGACTGCACCCCTGTTCCGCCCCCTCACCCCAGAGGAACAGCAATGTCTGCATTGGTTGGCCGAATGGGGCGATCGCACCGCCCGCGGCCCCGACAGCAAAGCGCGGGAATTGCTGCAATGGTTAAACGCCCACCTCAAAACCGGGGGGAATTGGACGGCGGAGCGGGTGATTATTTTCACCGAATACCGAGCGACGCAGAAATGGTTAGCGGATTTGCTCATTGCCCAAGGGTTAGGGGCTGATGAGCGGTTGATGATCCTCTATGGGGGCATGGCCAGCGATGAACGGGAAAAAATCAAAGCCGCCTTCCAAGCCAACCCAGCGGTTTCTCCGGTGCGCATCCTCTTGGCCACCGATGCCGCCTCTGAGGGTCTAGATTTACAAAACCATTGCGCCAACCTGATCCATTACGAAATCCCTTGGAACCCCAACCGCATGGAGCAGCGCAACGGTCGGATCGATCGCCACGGTCAGCGGGCCAAAGCGGTGATGATCTACCACTTTGTCGGCAAAGGCTATCAAGACCAAGCCGCCCAAGGCTGCAAACCGGGGGAACTGGAGGGAGATTTAGAATTTTTAATGCGGGCGGCCCAGAAGATCAACACAATCCGGGAGGATTTGGGGAAGGTGGGGCCGGTGATTGCGGCCCAAGTGGAGGAGGCGATGTTGGGGCAACGGAGCCAATTGGACACGGCCCAAGCGGAAGAGGACTCGAAACCCCTGCGGCAATTGTTAAAGTTTGAGCGACAGGTACAGGCCCAAATTGCCCAACTCAAGGCCAATTTAGATCAAACCCGCCAGCAGTTGCGCCTTGACCCCGCCAATATCCTCACCGTCGTCCAGGTGGGCCTGAAGTTGGCAGATCAGCCGCCCCTGATGACCGTACCCGGTGAACCCCATCTCTTCCATCTCCCCCCCCTCAAGGGCAGTTGGCAGGTGGCCAGCGAGGGGTTAGCCCATCCCCACACCCAAGCAATCCGGCCGATTACGTTTGATCCCGATGTGGCGCGGGGGCGGGATGATCTGGTGTTGGCCCATTTAAACCATCGCTTAGTGCAGATGTGTTTACGCCTTTTGCGGGCGGAGGTGTGGTCACGGGGGGAACAGCGCAAACTCCATCGGGTGACGATCCAACAAATCCCGACGCGGCTCAGTGAAGTGCCGGTGGTGGTGGCCTATGGGCGGTTGGTGATTTTGGGGGGGGATCAGCAGCGGCTCAATGAGGAGGTGATCACCGCTGGGGGCGTAATCCGTGAGGGCCGTTTCCGGCGGCTGAATGTGTTGCAATTGAATCAACTGCTCCAGGCCGCCACCCCTGATCCGGTACCGGAGTCGGTGCGGGCCTCTTTGGCGAATTTGTGGGATCTCTACGGGGAGCCATTGAAGGCCAGTTTAGAAAAACGGATGGGCGATCGCCTCGCTGCTCTGCAAAAACAACTCACGGAACGGGAACAACAGGATTTAGCGGATATTGCGACGATCTTGACGGAGTTACAGCGCAGTATTGAAAAAGAATTAAACGAGGGGAATCAACCCCGTCAATTAGAACTGTTTTCCGCTTCAGAGCAGGAACAATTTGAACGCAACCGCCAAAGTTTACAATTGCGTCTCGCCCAAATCCCCCAAGAAATCATCACGGAACAAACCCTAATCCGCCAACGCTACGCCAACCCCACACCGCGATTGTTTCCATTGGCGATCGCCTTCCTCGTCCCCCCCAAAATCTTCTAACCCCCTGCTATTGACAAAAACTTCGCAAATTGCTAAGTTAAGAATGTGATTTGTCCTAAATCGTCAAATAACCAATGATGGCTATAAACATAATTGCGCCCCAAGTTGCCGATGCACATCATCTCAATCAAAGCCCTGAAGCAATTTTGGGAAAAACATCCCAATGCAGAACCGAGCTTAAGATATTGGTACAAGGTTACGATAAATAGTCGTTGGCAACATTTTGATGATCTCCGTACTACCTTCCCTTCTGCTGATCCCGTTGGCAAATTAACTGTTTTTAATATTGGTGGAAATAATTACAGATTAATCGCAAAGGTCGTTTTTTCAAAAGCCAAAAATCATACCGGCAGGGTTTACATTCGGGCGGTATTAACGCATCAAGAATATGATAAAAGTAAGTGGAAACAAGACCCATGGTTATAATTCATTTTTCATAAATAGTTATCCTCCCGGAGACCTTATGCAAGTATCAGAAAAATATCTTCAACTCTTGGTTAAGTTTCCACCCTATCCTATCAACACCGATGAAGAACTAGCGGCAACGCAAGCGGTGATCAATGGACTTCTCGATCAAGTTGATTTAACGACTGAGGAAGAAAATTATCTTGATTTATTAGGGACATTGGTTTACAACTATGAGCAACAACAGGATTGGATTCCCGATATTTATGGAGTTGAATTGCTGAGGGTGCTATTAGAAGAAAGGGGATTAAAACAAAAAGATTTAGTGCCTATTTTTAAAACAGAATCGATTGTTTCAGAAATTCTCAAGGGCAATCGTCAACTGACCACCCGTCACATTCAGGAGTTATCTCAATACTTTCACATTTCTCCTGCGGCTTTTTTCCCAATGCTATCAACAGCCGTAATTTAACCATTCACACCCTTGGCGATCGCCTTCCTCGTCCCCCCCAAAATCTTCTAACCCTGTAGGGTGGGCATCGCCCACCAAAACCCACCATAACCCAATCCCCTCCCCAGCGCCCTAAGGGGTATCCTAGGGATTGACGACGTTCTTGGCCTATCTCCCATGTCCACCGCCCGCCACCATGCTGAATGGCTCGCTCTGACTGAAATTGTCGGCCCCTTCCTGAGTATGGAAGTTCTGCTGGAGATTTTCCCCCAGGGCCTCGATGCCCATGATTCTCAGCATTATCGCCTCCTGAAACAAGCCTATGGGGAATGGGCTGAGAATCCGGAACAGTGGCATCGGCCTTGGATTGATTGGGTTTTGGCCAATACCCTTGAATATCCGGAGGATTGTCTGTTAACGGGCCAGGCTATCCCTAAGGGGGTGATGCTCCATTTACCGGAACATCAAATCACGCTGCGGCCCGATCGCCTCCTCATTGATCCCAGTAATCAGCAGCCCCTCCTCTTGATCCAACAGGTTCCCCCCCACCAGAAGCTCGGGGGGACGAGTAAGGGATCGCCCTGGTCTGCTTCTCCCGTTACCCAGATGATCGAACTGTTGCGGGGGACGAATCAGCGGTTAGGGTTGCTCACCAATGGGGAACAGTGGATGCTGCTCCATGCCCCCAGGGGCCGCAGTGCGACGGAGGTTTCTTGGTATGGGCATCTGTGGGTTGAGGAAAAGGTGACGGTGCGATCGCTCCGTTCTCTTTTAGGCGTTCGGCGGTTTTTAGGCGTAACTGAGGCGGAAAGGCTGCCGCAGTTGTTCGATCGCAGTTTGGACAGTCAGCAGGATGTGACGGATCAATTGGGTTTCCAGGTGCGGAAGGCGGTGGAAATTTTGATCCAAACGTTCGATCGCCTCAACCATGATTTAGGGGGGGAATTATTGGCGGGTCGGACGACGCAGGAGTTATACGAGGCGGCTTGTTTTGTGATGATGCGGTTGGTGTTTTTGCTCTGTGCGGAGGAGCGGGATTTGCTGTTGCAAACGGGGGTGAATCGCGCCTGTTATGACCAAAACTATGCGGTTTCGACGATGCAGGAGCCGTTACGGGCTTTTGCGGACAAGTACGGTGAGGAGATTTTAGAGCGCAGTGCGGATCAATGGTGTCGGCTGTTGGCGGTGTTTCGGGCGGTGTATAGCGGGGCATACCATGAGCAGTTGGCGATTCCGGCGCGGGGGGGGGATCTCTTCGATCCGGATAAGTTCCCGTTTTTGGAGGGGCGGTTTGGCACAAGGCAGCGGCCGATCCAGGTGGACAATCGCACGGTGTTAAATCTGTTGGAGGCGTTGCAGATTTTGCAGATTAAGGTTCCGGGGGGCGGTGTGGAGCCGCGTCGGTTGTCGTTTAAGGCGATTGAGGTGGAGCAGATCGGCCATGTGTATGAGGGTTTGTTGGATCATCAGGCGGTGCGGGCGGCTTCGACGATGTTGGGGTTGGGGGGAACGAAGCATAAGCAGCCGGAGGTGGCGTTAGAGGAGTT
>RECT01000286.1 GCA_007693875.1 Spirulina sp. DLM2.Bin59 | reverse complement strand
TTGAACAGGCTTTGCAGGAGAATCAACGACGGTTAACAACGCTGAACCGTGAGCCGCGACACCATAGCCATCGCGCCGAGGAAGAAAGCCAACTGCTGCAGGAATTGAGTCAGGTCATTAGTACCGCAGCTCATTGGGAGGCGGCCCTGGCGGGGGTGGTGATGCGGGTCTGTGAAACGGTGGGCTATGTCCTGGGAGAGGTATGGTGCCCTGAACCGAGGGGGAATGTTTTAGTTTTAAGTCCGGTGTGGCATAGTCGTTTGCCCGGTGCGTTGGGAGAGGAATTCCGGGCCGCCAGTGTGGATTTTCGCTTTGCACCGGGGGTGGGGTTGCCGGGACGGGTGTGGCAAACCCAACAGCCCCAATGGTTCCCCGATGTCACCCTCGATCCGACGTTTTTGCGATCGCACCTCGCCCAAGCCTGTGGCATTAAATCGGGGTTTGGCACACCGATCATTGCCCAGGGGAAAGTGGTGGCGGTGCTGGTGTTTTTTTCCCACCGGGCTGAAGTTCGTGATCACCGCCTTTTAAATGTGATTGCGGCGATCGCGACCCAATTGGGGGCAATGATTCAACGGCAGGAGGCCACAGAGGCGTTAGGGGCGATCGCCACCGCCCTTGAGGAAAGTCAGCGGCAACTCACCAGCCTCATCGATGCCGTGCCGGGACTATTTTTTCGTGCCTCCAGTGAGGAGGGGTGGCCGATGACCTACATGAGCGCCGGTTGTCAAACCCTCACCGGCTACACCGTGCGGGAACTGGTGGATGCCTCCGACCATGCCTTTAACCGCCTCATCCACCCCGAAGACTTAGACCGGGTGATCGCCACCATGGGCACCCACCTCGAACGCCGCCAACCCTACGTTTTGGAATACCGGATTATCACCAAAACGCGCCAGGAAAAATGGGTTTGGGAAAAGGGTCATGGTGTTTACAATCCTGCCGGTGAGTTGATTGCCCTAGAAGGGTTCATTTCCGACATTACCGAACACCGCCAAACGGAGTTAGCCTTGCACTCCCATCTCAGCGAGTTGCAAGCCCTCTTTGCTGCCATGACGGATATTATTCTCGTTCTGGATCAGCAGGGAACTTACCTGAAAATTGCCCCCACCAATGCCCAACTGCTTTACCGACCGGCAGAAGAACTCCTCGGCCGTCGCATTGCCGAGATCTTCCCCGCCGACATTGCCCAACTGTTTCTCCACACGCTCCACAAAGTCCTCGCCACCGACGAAACCCATTACAACCTCGAATATGCCCTCGAAATTCAGGGTCAAACCCATTGGTTTTCCGCCACCATCTCCCCCACTGTGGATCGCACGGTGATCTGGGTAGCGCGGGATGTCACCGCCACCAAACTGGCCCATCAGGCCCTTGCCGAAGCGGAGCAAAACTACCGCAGTATTTTTGAAAATGCCCTGGAAGGAATTTTCCAAACCTCCCCCGATGGTCGCTATCTCAGCGCTAACCCCTCCCTGGCCCGCATCTATGGCTACAATTCCCCCCGTGAACTGATCGCCTCCCTCACAGACATTGGCCATCAACTCTATGTTGATCCCCAACAACGGTTAGAGTTTGAACGGTTAATGAATGAACATGGTGTGGTGGTGGGGTTTGAATCCCAGGTGTATCGTCGTGATGGTCAGGTGATTTGGATTGCGGAAAATGCCCGGGCGGTGCGGGATGAAACGGGGCAAATTCTCCGCTATGAGGGGATGGTCATGGATATTACCGATCAAAAAGAGGTGGAGGCGGAACTCCATCGCCGCGCCTTTTATGATCCCCTCACCCAGTTGCCGAATCGGGCCCTGTTTCAGGTGCGATTGAATGAGGCGATCGCCCGCAGCCAAGGCAGTGATGCCGCCCATCCCTATCATTTTGCGGTGTTATTTTTAGATCTTGACCGGTTCAAAGTCGTTAACGATAGCCTGGGGCATTTGGTGGGGGATCAACTCCTGATTGCCATTGCCCGCCGCATTGAACAATGTTTACGCCAAAATGACATGGTGGCCCGTTTGGGGGGGGATGAATTTACGATTCTCCTCGATGGCATTGAAGACATCCACGCCGCCACCGCCATTGCCGATCGCATTGAAGCCGCCCTCCATGCCCCCTTTGAATTAGACGGCTATCAAGTCTTTACCGGCGCGAGTATTGGCATTGTCTTGAGTCGCAATGTCCATCCCCTCCAAGGGGTGGAGATCCATCAAACCGTTGAAGAGTTGTTGCGGGATGCGGATACAGCCCTGTATCAGGCGAAGGCTCGGGGGAAGGGTCGTTATGAACTGTTTACCCCCACGATGCACCAAAATGCCGTCAGCCAGATGCAACTGGAAACGGAACTGCGCCAAGCCTTAGCCAGCCAAGCCTTTTGCCTCTACTATGAGCCGATTGTTAACCTAGCGACCCGGCAAATTGTCGGCGTGGAAGCCCTCCCCTACTGGCACCATCCCCAGCGGGGTTTAATCCCCGCATTAGAATTTTTGACCACCGTCGATGAGACGGGCCAGGGGCTGGCCATCGCTCAATGGATGATTCAAACCGCCTGTCACCACTGCCAACAGTGGGAACTCACCCAACCCCTCTTTATCCATCTCCACTGCTCCCCCCGCCAACTGCTCCATCCCGAATTCCTCGACCAGATCGATCGCGTTTGCAGGGCAACGGGTGTGCCACCCAGCCAACTGCGGTTAGAAGTAACCGAGGGGTTATGGAGCATTGCCCCGGAGGTGTGGAATGAAAGGCTCCTGGCCTTAGGCGATCGCGCTCTGCATCTCTGCATTCACGACTTCAGCACCAGCCACGCCAACCTCAGCCGTTTGGATCAATGCCCGATCCAAACCCTCAAGTTGGCCCCCGCTCTGATTGCCGAAATTGAAGAGAACCCGAAAACGGCGGAAACGGTACGGATTTTAATCCTCCTCGCCCATCAGTTGGGGATGGAGGCGATCGCCGCCGCCGTCACCACCGCCCCCCAAGTGGCCACGCTCCAGGATCTCGGCTGTGAATTTGCCCAAGGCCCCTACTTTGCCGAACCCCTCACCGCTGCTGCGATGATGGCACAGATTCAACGGGGGGAGTTGTGCCTTTAAGTAGAGAGGAGAGAGAAAAGAGGAGAGAGAGAAATTGAGGTTTCCCCCTCACTTCCCACTTCTTACTTCTCACTTCTCACTCCTCACTCCTCAAACCGCATTACATCCCATAGGGGAACGTTTTATAATCCACATTCCCACTTTCGCGGACATGACGTAAGGCGATCGCATAGTCCCCCAACATTTTGAGGGCATAGTTTAACATTTCAGCAGTATAGCTAGATTTGCCCCCATTGACCTCCTCTAGAAACGTATCAACATCACGGATAATCACATGATCAGGAATCCAACAGAGATGATTATTTTTCACAGAAAATGATCGCAGTTGAGCAATGGGATAAGCACCGCCACGGGATGCCGAGACACCCACAATCAAACCCGGTTTATGCCCCACCTCTTGGCTATTGGCAATCAATAAAAAATTGGTAATCATCGGCGATGCCATGCCGCAGTATTCCGGCGTAATGATCACAAAAGCTTCTGCCGCCTGTAACCGTTCCGATATCCCTTCCCACATCTGCCACTTTGCTGCTAATTGTTCCTTCCCCCATAACCCTTCATCCCACAAGGGCAATTCAGTAATATCAATATTGTCAGCATTGTGGTTACTTTGTTGCAGTAAATGGGCAATGTAATGCCCGACCCGGTGGGAATTTCCTTGCTCACGATGAGAACCGGAAATAATCGCAATGTTTGTCATGAATCGGTTTTTTGTTTAATGGTTTAGTTATCAATGAAGATAGCATATTTTGGCAATGGATCGAGGGGGTTTCCTGGGGGGTGTTTCTCTTTTTGATTTTGGGGAATGGGGGTCTGTCTTGATCAGGTAATCATGCCCGAGGGTAGTGCAACAGCCCATGCTCAGATTTTGGTGATGCTTGAGCAATCCGCACTATGGCGGGCAATTTTGTTAAATTTTTTGAGAAAAGTTTGCGAAACATTGCGTTCCTTTAACAGGAGGTTAACAGAACCGGGGATTGCCTTAAAAGAAGTTGCAATTTTGGAAATTTGCCCACAGCACAGGCTAGGCTCAAAGAGACGCAGATTAGCCAGTAGTGCAGCGCGACTGCCCTCCATCCTACAAGGGGTAATCCTTTAACCCTTCCCCGCTCTAAAGAGACGGGGATTTCTTAGCAATCCAGAATCGGAC
>RECT01000432.1 GCA_007693875.1 Spirulina sp. DLM2.Bin59 | reverse complement strand
GTTATGATGTGGTGGGGGTGATGGCGGCCAAGGGGTCAGCCTTTGGGGAAAACCAAGATGAGGCGGTTTTTTTGCCCCTCACTACCATGTCCAATCAGGTGACGGGGAATACTTCCCCCTATGGCACCCAGGTGACGTTTATTTCCATCCGGGCGCGGGATGAACGGAGTGTGAACGCCGCTAAGTTTCAGATTGAAAATTTGTTGCGGATTCGTCACCAAATTACTGGGGATGATGATTTTGGTGTCCAAACCCAGCAGGATATTTTGGGGATTGTGACGCGGGTGACGGGGGGGTTAACGTTGATGCTGGTGGCGATCGCTGCAATTTCCCTAATCGTCGGTGGCATTGGCGTGATGAATATTATGTTGGTTTCTGTGACGGAGCGCACCCAAGAAATTGGCCTGCGGAAGGCCCTGGGGGCTAAGGCTAACAATATCCTCACCCAATTTCTCATTGAGGCGGTGATTGTTTCCGCCATTGGGGGAATTTTCGGCACGGTGATCGGGGCAACGGGGGTGACGCTGTTGGCGATGACGACACCCTTAAAATCCACGGTGTCCCCGGTGGCGGTGGTGATTGCGGTGAGCGTGTCGGGGGGGATCGGTCTCTTTTTCGGCGTGATCCCCGCACGGCGGGCGGCGCAATTGGATCCGATTGTGGCGTTGCGGAGTTTGTAGACCCTCACCCTCAATCCGGCTCCCCTTCTCCCGACCTGGGAGAAGGGGCTGGGGGATGAGGGGCAAGAAAAGACTAAAGAAACGGTAAGATTGTTTAAGTCTTGTTGCACATTTATTTAAGGATCCATTCATGTCTGTAGCTACCGCCATTCCCGCCTTTTGTGAGGGTATCCAATATTTTGCCGAAAGTTTAGAAGGATTCGAGGCCCACGGAACCACAGCGGCGATCGCCCCTGGCCAAAAGGCGATCGCCTCCCCCAGTGACCCCAACGCCGTTTATCAAACCCTCCTGGCGGCGGATGCCCTACGCTACCTGACACTCCAAGTCACCGCCAGCAAAGAATCGGGCCACCCCGGCGGTTTTGCCAGCATTGCCGATGGCATTGCCGCCCTGATGATGTTGGGGTATAAAAACATCACCACAGAAGTGGGCCACCATGCCCCCGGTTTTTATAGCAATGTTTTCCTCGATCAATCCCTGGAAGCGATGGGGATTACCACGGTGCAGGAGATGCGCGATCGCTTCCGAGAAACCCACGGGTTATTAGGCCACCTTTCCGGCCAAATTCCCGGCCTCCTCAACCCCGCCGGCCCCTTGGGTCAAGGGCAGCATTTCGCCATGGCCGGCGCAAAACTTAATCCCGGCGTACTGTTCCCCGTCACCATTGGCGACGGCGGCCTTGGGGAACCCTACATCATGAGCAGTTTTGCCCATTTCAACACCGCCTATCCCCAAACCACCAACTTTTTACCGATCCTCGTCTGGAATGGCTACAGCCAAGAACACCACAGCATGGTTTCCACCAAAACCAATGGGGAAATGCTCGCCTATTGGCAGGGCAATGGGTTTCAAGAAATCATCCTCGTTGATGCCAAGGATTATGATGATGCGGGGCAAACGGGGGCCTATGTAGACAGCACCGCCTTTTCATTCTCCGCCCGTTTAAAGTTCACCCAAGCGGTTTTAGAAGCCACCGACAAAGCCGCAAAATCTGCCCTCGGTGGCAAACTCACCGTCTTAATCGTCAAACAACTCAAAGGCGCAGGGGTGCATAAACGGGGGGCCAAATCCCACAACCTCTATCCGGGGGATTCCGTCGAAAAAGACTATATTATCGCCGCCCTCCAAGCCCGCGCCCTCACCCCCGCAGCTTGGGAATTGGTGCGCACCAACTACGCCCGCGCCAACGGCGGCCCCGCCTCCCAAACTGCGGTGACAGAAACCACCCGGCCCTTGCCGGAATTGGGCACATTAATCAGCCAAGAATTCCCCATTGGCGATAAACAGGTTTCCACAACGGCCATGGGGTCGATGGTGGTACAGGTGGGCCATGCTGACCCGGATTTTGTCGTCACCAATGCCGATGGTAACGCCGCCTCGGGGATCAATAACATTAACGTCGGGTTGAAAATCGTCCACCCCACCACCGACGCGGATTATTTCCAACAACCCCAAGGCCAGGTTTATGAACCCTTGAGCGAAGATGCCTGTGCGGGTTTGGCGGCGGCTCAGGCATTGTTTGGGGGGCGATCGCTCTGGTGTTCCTATGAATCCTTTGCCATCAACGGCCTGCCCATCTGGCAAACCGTCACCCAAGCCATGGCAGAACTGCGCCGCCTCACCCCGGCCACCGTCTGCCTGTTTACCGCCGGAGCCTTAGAGCAAGGCCGCAACGGCTGGACACACCAACGCCCCGAGGTGGAAAACTATTTCGCCGCCATGATGCGCAATGGCAACGTTTTCCCCCTCTTCCCCTGCGATGCCAACAGCACCCAAGCCTGTTACGACTGGGCCTTAGGGCAGAAAAATAAAGGCATCACAATCACAGTATCAAAATCGCCTTTGCCGGTGCGATCGACCCTCGCCCAAACCCGCACCGGGTTAGAGCAAGGGGCCTTTGTGTTGCAAACCACCCCCGGCAGTAAAACCGTCGTCTTTGCCGTGTTGGGAGATATGACGTTAATCCCCGTTCTGGCGGCGGCGGAGCAACTGGCCGCTGAAGGGATTGGCTCTAAAATTGTCACCGTGATCAGTCCCCGTCGGCTCTATCGGGCCTCTGATGTGGCCTGGGAACTGTGCAGTGAAGCGGATCAAGGCTTCCTTAGTGATGAAGCCTTTGATGATCTCTTTGGTGGTGATGCAGTGTTAGCCATTACCGGCGGCTCTGGGGCAATGTTGGAGCCGGTGTTATTGCGGGCCAAGGCTCCCCGCGATCTCTTTGCCTGGAAACGGGGCGAAACGGCCGCCAGTGCAGCGGCGGTGATGGCCATTAACGGCTTAACTGCTGAAGCTTTCGTCGCCCGAGCCAAAGCATTACTGGGTTAAACCCTTTCCCAAAAAACAAGAGAGTAAATCCCTCTCCCTTCTGCTCTGGGGGAGGGATTTAAACTGTGCAAAACTGGCATCGATTCTTTAGGATCAGGATAGGCGTAGCGAGATGCTCCCCTAGACCAGGGTATTAGGATCACTTGTATTGTATAGGAGTCCAAAAAATGACAGTAACGATGGATGAACTGCGGCAATTGTTAGCGGAATTAATTGCGGCCCAAAAGGTTACAGAAACCCGTTTTCGAGAAACTGAGCGCTTAATGAACGAACAAAGACAAGAAAATGAGCGGCAAAGACAAGAAACTGAGCGGGTGATGAATGAACGGAGCCAAAAAACCGAGCGGGTGATCCGGCAGGTGAGCCAGGAGTTGGGGAAACTGGGAAATCGTTTGGGGGAATTTGTGGAATGGCAGGTGCGGCCGGCGGCGGTGCGGCTGTTTCGGGAGCGAGGCATTGATGTCCATGAACTCCACAATGGGGTTTCGGTGAAACGGGCCGATGGGGGGTTAGAGATTGATCTATTGGTGGTGAATGATACAGAGGTGGTGCTAATTGAGGTGAAAAGCAAGCTGACGCAAAGGGATGTGGATCAACATTTGGAACGGTTGGCGAAATTTAAACAGTTCATGCCCCGTTATCGGGATACTCAGGCCCTGGGAGCGGTGGCGGCAATGGTGGTGACGGATGAGGTGGCGGATTATGCCTACCGTCAGGGCTTGTTTGTGTTGGCACAATCGGGGGAAAATGTGGTGATTCTTAATGATGCCCAGTTTCAGCCGCAGGTTTGGTAAAAATTTGCTCAGAAACCGGATTTTCTGAACAGGTAAGCAAGGGGAGAGCATTGCAGTTTGTGTATTTTATGGAGGCAGAAAGATGGCTGTAACGATGGATGAGCTTCAGCAATTGTTAGCGGAATTAATTGCAGCCCAAAAGGTTACAGAAACCCGTTTTCAAGAAACGGAGCGGGTGATCCGGCAGGTGAGCCAGGAGCTGGGGAAACTGGGAAATCGTTTGGGGGAGTTTGTGGAATGGCAGGTGCGGCCGGCGGCGGTGCGGCTGTTTCGGGAGCGGGGTATTGATGTCCATGAACTCCACAATGGGGTTTCGGTGAAACGGGCCGATGGGGGGTTAGAGATTGATCTATTGGTGGTGAATGATACAGAGGTGGTGCTAATTGAGGTGAAAAGCAAGCTGACGCAAAGGGATGTGGATCAACATTTGGAACGGTTGGCGAAATTTAAACAGTTCATGCCCCGTTATCGGG
>RECT01000455.1 GCA_007693875.1 Spirulina sp. DLM2.Bin59 | reverse complement strand
GATTAGTGGGCATCTTGGAGGATGGCAGCCGCTCCACTGCCCTCTTCACCATTGGAGAGATAAACCATCGGGTCAGTCCCGGTGAACCCATTGGTGATAGTGGTTGGGTGTTGGTGGAGATGGAGGGACGGCAAGCAACGGTGCGCCGCAACGGTGAAGTCCGCTCTATTTATATTGGTCAACTTTTTTAGCAACCCTGCCATGAGCCTTTTTAATGATGTCAGCCAATTTTTAGAAGCCCAATTAGATGATTTTTTACGACAGAATCCTCAATTGGCGCTTCAGGTCTTGGAAGATCAATTGCGGGAGCAGGAGGCAGAAACCCGCCGGTTAATTTTGAAGCTGCAACAGCAGGAGGAGCAACTTCAGGGGGATATTTTGGCGATCGCTGAAGATATTCGCCTCTGGCATCACCGCATTACCAAGGCGGAAGCAGCGGGTCGTCAGGATTTAGTGACCCCGGCGCGGGAGCGGGAGGCGGCCCTACTGCGCCAGGGGAATCAACGGTGGGGGCAATTGCAAAGCACCCAGGAGAATCGCCAACAAAGCGAGGTATTGCTGCAAAAAACCCTCACGAAGCGCCAAGAGTTGGCGAAAAAAATCGCCGCTGCCAAAGCGAACCAAACCCAAGCCCCCACACCCCCCCCCTCCGGTTGGCACAATGCGGAACGCTACCGCCGCCATCCTGACAGTGTTGATGTGGTGGATAGTCAGTTTCGGGAGTGGGAATTGGAGGATGAATTAAAGCAGATGCGTAAGGATTTGGGGATCTAGGGGTTGATCCGAAAGGAAATTGAGGGCTGTGGGGAGGGAGGCGTTAGCGGGGGAGGTGTAATGGTCGCCTGGTTTGAAGAAGGCAAAGAGGGGGATGTGGGGCGGTTGGAGGCGATCGCCAACAGCACCCCCGCCACAACGTAAACCGGCCAAGGCAACGTTAAGCTCATCAGCCATTGGACAAACTGAACCCCCACAAAGAGCAAAACGACACTGGCTACCCATACCTGCATACTGCTATCCCTCACCATTTCCCCTATTTTAGGGGCCAGGGGGAATGATTGGCCAAGGCCCCTAGGAGGAGGTCATCACCACCGCTCGGTAGGGGACTACACCGGATTCTTTGCTTTCAATGCAGCGGGCAACCCCTCGGGAGAGATCGAGGGTGCGGGGGGGGATATAGGGGCCGCGATCGTTAATGCGGACAATCACCGATTCCTCACTTTCTAGATTAATCACCTTCAGATAGGTATTAAAGGGAAGCGAAGGATGGGCGGCGGTAAAGGCTTCTTGATCATAGATTTCACCATTGGCGGTGAGGCGACCATGGAACATGGGGCCATACCAGGAGGCTAATCCCTCAAAATCTTCAGTGGTTTCGGTGATGCCATACATCAGTTGCTGGGCCACCACCAACTCCAGGGGTTCACGGCCAAAGGCCTGACGGAGTTTATTTGTCCAGTCAATCACCAATAACTCAGGATGGTATCGATCGCTGGTGACTAGGGTTTCATCAAGGGTAATCATGAGGCGATCGCCCATCCGTATAGCCACTTTTTCCCCCAAATAGGCAGGAGCCAGTTGCTCAGGATCCCAACCCGGTTGAGCCAGAAAATATTCAATCCGCTCGGCAAAGTCCTGGGCAAACTGGGGATCGTCAATGGTGGCAATCACCTGATTATTGACCCGAATCTGAATCTGTGCCGGTTGATGGGCTACAGGGGTTTGCCAGGCTTTCAGGGCAGTGATGGGATGTCGCCAAGCTTGCCAGAGACCTTGAACCAAGGGCAGGTCAGGCTCCACCATCGCAACGGTTACAGCCACCGGCTCGGGCGGTTGCCATTCCATCATTCCCGTTAAAACTGCAGCCACCTGTTTCCGGATGCCGCCATTGTTATGGTGTAGAGGATCTTGGGGGATAACGGGAGGCTCGGGGCGTTCTGACCAACTTTTGCGACTGGGAGCCGGGCAAGCACTGTCGCGATCGCTCCATTGCAGGGTGAGATTACCCTCGTTGAGATCTGATTCCTCCTCTTGAAATACACTGGCGAGGAAGCCTTGCATGCCCAGGGATACGGACGGATTTTTCACAATACGGCTCCAATGGGAGCTGGATCGCCAGAAGGATGGAGCGAAGTTCTGGCTGAGGGCGGTGGCGAACAAACTGGGCAACCAAACCAGGAAAAGACTCAAGGATGCTGTTAACCAAGTTCGTTTAAACATCGGTGGCATTTTATGGTGAACAAGTTAAGTAAAAAGAATTGTTAAGAATCGTGAACATTGCCTCTCAGTATAGGAGACTTCTTCCGGGACTCGGCGGAAATGAACGCCATGACAATCCCTCAAACCTAAGACTGGTGGGGAATTGCATTTTTTAGATTGGAATTGCTAATCAGATTGATAAGTTTTCAATATATTTAAGGGGCGAGGGGTTAAACCCAGCAAGGCGACAAGGTTTTGGGTCTTGCCTTCGGGGATCAACCCAGACCATGATGGGATGGCGTTGTTTTTCCCAGGGCTGTGATGATTCCTTTTTATATTGTTGATGTGTTTGCGGTGGGGCCCCTGACGGGAAACCCTTTAGCAGTGGTGATCACAGCCGGGCGATCGCTCCCTGATGCCCTGCTCCAGGCCATTGCCCAGGAAATGAACTATTCCGAAACCACATTTATCACCGCCACCACCCCCATCAATGGGGGGTATCCGGTGCGAATTTTTACCCCAGATCAGGAACTCCCCTTTGCGGGCCACCCCACGTTGGGGACGGCGGCGATCATCCGGGAACATTACCAAGGGGCAAAAAGCGATCGCCTCCTCCTCAATCTCCAAGTGGGGCAAATTCCCGTCACCTTCGCCCCAGGGGATGATCCCCTGGTCTGGATGCGCCACAATCCGCCCCGGTTTGGTGCAACCCTCACCCCCGCTGAGTTAGCCCCGGTTTTAGGCTTGCCGGTTGAAGCGTTTGATCCCCGTTTTCCCATTCAAGAAGTATCTACCGGCGTGCCCTTTGTGATTGTGCCGGTGCGGAATTTGGCCGCCCTACAGGGGATGCAATGGGAGCGATCGCGCTATTTTCAACTCATCGAACACCTGGAGGCGAAAGCCATCCTGATTTTTTGCCCAGAAACCACAGCACCGGAAAACGATCTCAGTGTCCGGGTTTTCGCCGAGGCCATCGGTGTGGTGGAAGATCCCGCCACCGGCAGCGCCAATGGTTGCCTTGCGGCCTATTTAATCCAGCATCAGTATTTTGGCCAGTGTGAGCTTGATGTCCGGGTTGAACAGGGCTATGCCCTTAAACGCCCCTCGTTATTATTGCTCAGAGGCAACAAACAAGGGGAAATGTTTGAAGTTAATGTGGGGGGTCGGGTGATTGCCGTTGCCCAGGGCGAATTAACGTTGCCGGTTTAACTCGTTTAAATGATCGTAGGGTTGAAAAATTTTCGCCCCTACCTACAACCATGGCATCAATTTTCCACAGCAAAAAGGGACACATCCTTGTGTCCCTGATGATTGTTAGGGGATGGAGACGAACGGGAGTTTATTGCGCATCTTTACCATCGAGATCAATGCGACCGCTGCCCCGCTCCTTTAAGCTGGATTGGCTATGGGGGCGATCGCGCCGCCCACTGCCGCGATCGCTACAGGCATCGCGGCAGGTTTCCGGTTCAACCACGGGGGGCACTTCACTATTTTGCGGAGTATGCAGATGGGCGAGGCTGGAAAATCCCGCCATTGGCAGGGTGATCGCCGTCAAAAGTACGGCTACAATGGACTTGTACATAGCAAATATCCGTATCAGGTTGCTATTTCCTGATACGGAGTTTCTTGAGAATGATCAGGACAAATTGATCACCCTCAAAGCCCATGGTGTAGGCTCAATCCTAGGGTGAGGGGATTGCCCACCCTTAAGGGTTGGGTTTTCCGTCCTCGTCGCTTTTCCGGACGTTTTCAATCTTTTTTTGCCCATTGCCATCCTCACCCATCAGCCATTTAGCGGTGGTGGGTGAGGCGTTGCTAGAGGGCTTCGATGGCTTGGGCGGCGGTGGCCCCATCGGGAAAGATGCAAATTACGAGATGTTGATTCCTTTGGCCGTTGGTGGGGTGATGGTCTATCCGGTGTTCAATGAGCGTGTTGCGATACCGCCACAGTTCAAACACCGTAGCCCCGAAGATTGTGCCCTGACCCTCTAGATCCTGCTGCCATTGGCCTTCGGAAACTGTGCATAGATGGCTTGGGCGATCGCCTCATCACTCTCCTCGCTTTGGGGCGATGGGT
>RECT01000278.1 GCA_007693875.1 Spirulina sp. DLM2.Bin59 | reverse complement strand
AGCTTTGGCGGTGGAGCGGCTGCCTTCGTAGAGGCCGACAATCACATTCACACCGCTTTCTTTAAGGTTGAGGGCATGGGCATGACCCTGGGAGCCATAGCCGATGATCGCTACGGTTTTCCCCTGTAGCAGATCAGGGTTAGCATCTTCGTCATAGTACATCCGAGCCATAAAATCATTCTCCAGCCAATTTAAAATAGAGACAGACTGCCTATTTTATCAGACCCTTGGCCCCCCATCCTGTGGGGTTTGCTTTAAGGTTCCCTGACAGGTGAGGGCGATCGCATTGCACAATTTGTAAATTTTCGTTAAATTCAGTAACAGGTGGTTTACAAACACCCTACCCTCCCAAATCAACCCACGAGGTAACACCATGGATAATCAAGAACGCAGCACCTTCAAATTCGGCTTCAACGCTGGTGCAGAAAACTGGAACGGTCGTCTGGCGATGATTGGTTTCGTCACTGCCCTGGTGATCGAACTGGCTAGCGGCAAAGGCCTCCTTCACTTCTGGGGTTTGATGTAATCCCGCCTTTGCTCAATAGCTCTCAACATTAAAACAGAGTACTGAGATTGTGCGACCAACTCAGTACCCCGATTTCTAACCAGTCTATTGATCCCAATCTTGATTAAGATTGGGATTTTTTGCATTTTGGCCAGTTTTGCTGCCGCTGTCAAGATCCCCCCGGCTACGCCGACCCCCTTATTAAGGGGGTTGAATTCAGAACCCCCCCTTTTTTTACGCCGAAGGCGCATCCCCCCAGGGGCTTAGGGGGGGCAGGGGGGGATCATCTTAACGGATGTATTCCTTGAGGATGCTGTTGCGGTTGGGGTGGCGGAGCTTGCGGAGGGCCTTTGCCTCAATTTGGCGAATCCGTTCGCGGGTGACGTTGAAGATTTGACCGATTTCTTCAAGGGTTTTCATCCGGCCATCATCGAGACCATAGCGCAGCCGTAGCACATCCCGCTCCCGGGGGCTGAGGGTGTCGAGGACACTTTCTAAATCTTCCCGCAGCAGATTTTTCGACACCTGATCCTCTGGGGTTTCCCCATCGGCCTCGATGAAATCCCCCAGGCGCGAATCTTCTTCTTTACCAATGGGAGTTTCGAGGGAGATGGGCAACTGGGCAGACTTGGCGATAAACCGGAGTTTTTCGATGGTCATCTCCATGCGGGTGGCGATTTCTTCCTCGGTGGGTTTGCGGCCCATTTCCTGGGAGAGGATTTTCGTCGTTTTTTTGATCCGGGAGATGGTTTCGTAGAGGTGGACGGGGAGGCGGATCGTGCGGGATTGATCGGCGATCGCCCGCGTAATGGCCTGCCGAATCCACCAAGTGGCATAGGTAGAGAATTTATAACCCTTGGCGTGGTCGAATTTTTCCGCCGCCCGGATTAACCCTAAGGATCCCTCTTGGATCAAGTCCTGGAAAGAGAGGCCCCGGTTCATGTATTTCTTCGCGATGGATACCACCAACCGCAGGTTAGACTGCACCATCTTGTCTTTAGCACGGCGGCCAATGAAGAGGCGACGGCGAAAATCGGGGTAGGCCAGTTCAACGGCGGCAGCCCATTCCTTAAGGGTGGGTTCCTTGCCGGTGTCTTCAAGAATTTGATCGCGTACCCGCTCAAATTCGAGGAGTTCAGCAATTTTCCGGGCTAGCTCGATCTCTTCCTCAGCCCGTAGGAGGCGAATTCGACCAATTTCTTGGAGATAAATCCGGATGGAATCTTCCGTATAGGGTTTTTTGCGGGCCTGCTCCAAACGGCGGGTCGTTGCCCCTTTTTTTTGTTTGGGGACATCCTCTTCAGTAACATCCACCTTGACTAGAGCATCTTCTCCATCTTGATCAATAAGATACTCCAAATCGTTTTGGGGTTGGGTAATGGTTGCGAGATCGTAGTTCGCCTGAGTCATGCTGTTTTCCTCTTGCTCCTTCAGTTCAAGACCAGAACATCATCATTGGTAAAGTAATCCAGGGGTCTAGATTAGACCCGCTAAATTCATAAAATCAGCCCACCACAGTAAACCCATCACACTAAACATCGTCACCATTGATCTGGCAGGGCCATTTCCGGCACAGAACTATGTTCATGGCTTACAGGCCAGCGTTCGCGACGACAAACACAAGTACAAGGGGAGAACATTAGCACGAATTTTTGACCTTAAATGTAGACTGATGGTATAAGTAAGGTTGAAAATTCTTGCGAACTGTAACGTTTTTGACCCTCTACTGGGAACTTGTCCTGCTTTAATGGTGCGTTGAGCGCTAATGTGATTTTCATTTTGGTTGGGCTGTCAGCCATTGTAGTGAATTCAGTTCCAAATGACAGCCTATTAGCGGAAGATTTTGCAAAAAAGAACGAATTAGGCCACAAATTGCAACGTTAAGCCTTTTTTTGGGGAAATCCCTCGGTCAAGTTAGGTCTTTTGTATTATTCAAGCCTTCCCAGTGCGCTGCCGGGAGCGTCTGTGCAGGGGCGATCGCCCCCAGCTTGTAAAAAATCCCTAACGTTTGCGGCCCTGGCCTGCACTTATCATATCTGGTAACCATTGTAACATTTTACGATTATGAGCCGCACGATTGAAGTTTTGCCCGATAAAGCTGCCCTGGTGGCCCGTGCTGAGGATCTGATTTGCGATCGCATCACTCAAACCCTGAGCCAGCAAGACTATTGCACCCTCGCCCTCGCTGGGGGCAGCACCCCCAAACCCCTCTATGGGGCCTTGGCCCGTCGCGATCTCCCCTGGACAAAACTTCACATCTTTTGGGGGGATGAGCGGTATGTGCCCCCCACCCATCCCGACAGCAACGAAAACATGGCCCGCACCGCCTGGCTCAACCATGTTCCCATTCCCCCGGCAAATATCCACCCCATGCCCACCCAAGGGGGCGATCCCCAAACCGATGCCGATGGCCATGAGGGCCAACTGCGGGAATTTTTCCAAACTTCTCCCGGTACTCTGCCCAAGTTTGACATCATCCTCCTGGGGATGGGAGATGATGGCCATACGGCCTCATTGTTTCCCCATACAGCGGCCTTGGGGGTGGGCGATCGCCTGATCACCGTTGGCAACAAAGACGGTCAACCCCGCCTCACCTTCACCGTCCCCCTCCTCAATCAGGCCAAACTGATCCTTTTCCTCGTTGCTGGGGCCAGCAAGCAAACCGCCCTAAACGCCGTCTTTGCCCCCACAGGTGATCCCCAACAATACCCCTCACGCTTGATTCAACCCCAAGGGGAAGCCCTGTGGCTCCTGGATGAAGCCGCCGCCACGGGGGTAATCAATCGCTAATTTTCCTTAAACTTTTTTTACAGGGAGAATGGGAAACCTAAAGGATTTGAGTGCAACCTCTATGATGGAGGGTAGAACTCAGACCTAAATTGGTAGTTTCCGGTCATTGTGGTGCATTGCCGCCCCTAACTTCTCCCTGGGTTTGCCCATTTTCCCATAAGCCACCATGATTGTTTGTCCCAACTGTAGCCACCAAAACCCCGAAGGGGCGACCCAATGCGAATCCTGCTATACGCCCTTACCCAGCACCACCCAATGCCCGAACTGTGGCGCATCGGTACAGTCCGATGCCAGTTTTTGTGGGCAATGCGGTCATAATCTCCAAGCTTCGGAGCCTGTCATCATGAATGAATCTCAAAATACTCCTCCCCCTTTACCGGATTTACCAGAACCTGACTTTCCGCCCCCCCTTGATTTTGACGAAAGTGCTTTTGATGAAAGTACTTTCGATCCCCCGGAATCAACAGCGTTTAATTCCCCAGAAACCCCGCCACCTTTACCGACCCCTGCTCCTAGCCCGGCCCCTAGCCCGGCCAAAACCCAACTACAAGTCCAAGTTGCCAGCCTACTCCATATCCAAACCAATACGGAACTGAGCCTGCCCCAGCATTTAGCGGTGATTCACATTGGCAAACCCGGCGGCCCGATTCCCCCAGATATTGATGTCTCGGGTTTCCCCGATTCGGCGGTGGTGTCGCGGGTTCATGCGGATATTCGTGTTGAGGGGGGGATCTATTATGTGGAGGATGTGGGCAGCTCCAATGGCACCTACGTTAACCACAATCCCCTGTTACCTGGGAACCGCCATCGGTTGCGGGGGGGCGATCGCATCGCCCTCGGCAAGGAAGATAAAGTCACATTTATCTTTCAAATGGCCTAGATCCCCAAAAGAAAGTTGATCCGTTGCTCAATCCCCTTGAACAAAATTAGCGACGCATTCCCCCACCTCGGAACAGGTGGGGGTCAAGGAGCGGCGGTTTCTATGTTAT
>RECT01000063.1 GCA_007693875.1 Spirulina sp. DLM2.Bin59 | reverse complement strand
GATTTGCCGGCAAGATTGGGCAACTGGGCCGCAACTTCTGGGCGGGTGGTGATCACTTGCCAGGGTTGGCCTTGGTGTTGGATCTGGTAGCGGTGGGGTTCCCTCGTTGTGAGTACCTCGGTGATTTTTGCCCCGGCCTCGATTTCGCTGGAAAAATTGCCGGTGAGGGGGGCCAGGCCATCAGGGGGATAGGCTTCGGGATGATCGAGGTAATATTGCTGCCAATGGAGCCATTGGGGATGGTTGGGGGGCAGGTTGAAGAGGGGCACGATCGCCGCCGGGGCCATGGGGTCGGTGAGTAAGGCGGTTTGGAGCGATCGCACCGCTAATTCTGCCGGTTCACAACCCTGCTCAATACACAACGCCGCCGCCATTCCCGCCGCCTGACCAATGCCCATCACCACCGGCTGCAATCTTGTTGCGCCGTTGGCAATGTGGGAAACGCTGATATTTTTCTCACAGACCAGCAACCCCAAGGTATCGCGGGGAACCAAGGCCCCATAGGGAATCGTGAAGGGGGTTCCCGTCCAGCGCCCCCCCCATTGAATTGATTTGGGTTTGAGGGGAAAATCTACGCCGGGATAATGGTGATCATTGGCATAGTTGCCAAGGGCAATGGCCCCCACCGTATCCCCTTGCATCGGCAACGGCGCAACGGTTCCTTGGGGGAGAATGTCCAATTCGGTGATTGTGACTTGACCCTGAAGGCGACGGCTTTCGCGGTAATAGGCTTGGAGGGCGAGGGGGCCAGTGGGGAAGGCATGGGGGGCTAAACCGTAGCGATCGCCCAATTCCCCCTGAATATACCGGGCAAAACTGAGGCTGTAGGCCTGCGCTTCCTGCTCAAATTGCCGCCGTTCCCCGTTGAGCAAGCGGTCTAAACCCACGGCGTAATCATTGCCCTGAATCGGCCAATTGAGCATAAACTGATGCCCCGGTAGGCGGCCATAGTTGAGGAAATGTTCCCCCCCATAGTCTGCCCAAGCCCCGGCAAAATCAACATCGGCGGCTTCAATTCTCGGTGTTTTCGCCCCCGGGCCATAGTCTTGCAACAGCACAACCCAAGTAGGGGACTGGACGGGATAACGCTGGGTGAGATCATTAAATGCCAGGGGCGCACTGGGTTCGTTAAATTCCCCCTGCAATTCCCAGCCCCAACGGTGGGGCACATCCCCCAAGGCCAGTAAATCCCCCAATTCTGTGCCATCGAGGATCAGCTTCGCCTCAATGTGATAATCGGCAAATGCTACAGCGGTGAAGCGATCGCCCCGTTTCTTCACCCCCAGCGGCTCCTGGCCCTGAATCCAGCGGAGGGACGGCAACGCCCTCACCCAATCGGCAAAAATTGCCGCCCCCATCGTGGGGTGATAACTAAATAAACTCACCCAACTGTGATCTAAGCCCGTGGGTTCCCGTTGGGCTAAAGCTTGTAGATAGGCCCCCCATAGCCCCGTCTGCCAAGGGGTCAACTCATTGCCATCGGGAACCGCCACCCCCGCCGCCGTCAACATTCCCCCCAACCAGGGGCCAGCACTGACTAAAATCGTCTGCACGCCCCGCCGGGCTGCTTGAATGGCAGCACAGGTTCCCCCCACGCCGCCCCCCACGACGAGGAGATCCGTTTGGATTGTTTCCATTGTTAACTTAAGGAGGGAACGAAATGATCCCAGAGTGTCCGCAGACCAATGGCAATCAGGATTAAACCGCCGATCATTTCGGCTTTGAGATCGAAATGACGGCCCACCAAGTTACCCAAAACAACGCCACAGGCGGAAAAGGCAAAGGTGACAGCCCCGATGATCACGGCGGTGAAGAGGAGGGAATCATCAATGGTGATCACGCCGATCCCGGCGGCGAGGGAATCTAAACTGGTGGCGATCGCCAACCCCAACAGCGTATAAATCTCGGTGGGGTTAAACCGCTCCTCCTCCCCCCCTGCTCCTGCTGCTTTAATGGATTCGTAAACCATCTTGCCGCCGATCACACTCATCAGCACGAAGACAATCCAATGCTCCAAGCCGTTAATCCAGGGGCGAACAGTGAACCCCATTAACCCGCCCATGGTAAACATCAAGACTTGGAACAGGCCAAAGGCAAGGGCAATGGTGAGGACTTTGTTGAGTTTGATCCGTTGGATCAGCAGGCCGCTAGTGATCGACACTGAAAAGGCATCAGCGGCTAGACCGATGGATAAAAGTGATAAATTCAAAACTTCCATAGGGATAAAGAACAGGGGGGAGGGCGGAATATCCCCCGCATTATAGCGGGGGGGCCTGGGTTGTTTTGGGTGTTTTAGATTACCTTAGGGTGTTCAAATGGGGAGAGGGCGAAAGATTTTTGTGCCTCCGGCAGGCTTACGCCAACGCCCCTACAGGAGGGTGAGGATGTGGGTGCGGAACCGTTCTAAATCGGCTTGGATGGTGTCTTCGACGGCTTTGCCGAGGAAAAGGCTATCGAGGAATTTTAAAATGCTGGGGATGGCGTAGGCGATGGAGAGGCGGACGACGCTGTGATCATGGCGATCGTAAAACCGGATGGCGCCTTTGTTGGGTAAACCATCGACGGATTCCCAGCGAATAATTTGATGCTCAACAACGTTGAGCATCCGGGCCCGCCAGGAGAATTCTAACCCCCCCGTGTTCAATGTCCAGCGGGACAGTTCCGGCTGATCGGGCTGGATTTCGACAGATTTAATCCATTTCATCCAGAGGGGCATTTTTTCAAAACTTGACCATTCGTTCCAGATCAAATCCATGGGGGCGTTGATCTCAACTTGGACGCTATGCTCTAGCCAATCAGACATATAGGGTAAGTGGGGAGTAGGGGGTTAGACGGCGATCGCCGCCTTTGGTTCATTGAGGGCCGCCAGGACTGCCGTTGCGGCTTGTCGTCCGGAAATGGTGGCTCCTTCCATGCTATCGATGTAGTCCTGTTGGGTGTAGCTGCCGGCCAGGAAGAAGTTAGCGACGGGGGTTTTTTGGGCGGGGCGGTAGGGATCCATGCCGGGGGCTTCCCGGTAGAGGGATTGGGCCAGTTTAACGACGCTGTACCAAGTCATGTTTAAATCCCGGGCGGAGGGGAAGAGTTCCCGAACTTGGCCTAAAACATGGTGGGCGATCGCCTCGTTGCTTTGTTTAATAAAGGGATCTCCAGGGGTGAGGACTAATTGCAAGAGGGAGCCTTCGCCGGGACGGTAGTAGTCCTGAGGACTGGTGAGGGCGAGATCGGCAAAGCAGGAGAAATCGGCATCGGCAGTATAGAGGAGGTTATCTAACCCCGCTGCTTCGGCCTGTTTACGTTTGGCGGGATCATTGAGTTCTGTCACCCAACCATCAAAACGGAGTTGGACGGTGGCGACGGGGACAGCGGTGAGCTTATAGATATTATCGAACTGGGGCCATTTGCGCCATTCTGCCGGTAAAAGCCGTTGAATGCCGGGGATATCGCAGGCGGCCACATAGGCATCGGCGGTGAGGGTGCGATCGCTTTCCCCATCGGCCAAAATTAAGCCAGTGACGCGATCGTTGTCGTGCTGTACTTCCCGGACGCGGCAATTGGTGGTGATCGTCACGCCGCGATCGCGCAAATATTTCACAATCGGGTTATGCAAATATTCCTGGGGGGAACCGGCCAACATCCGTAAAACGGAGGCCTCGGTTTTGACCGCGAAGAATTGAAAGATGGTCAGCATACAGCGGGCGGAAATATTTTCCGTGTCAATAAAGCCCAAGGCGTAGGCGATGGGGTTCCACATTTTTTTTAAGCTGCCATCGTTGCCGCCATGGCTGCGGAACCAATCCGCAAAGCTGATGCCATCGAGATCGCGGATCGTCTGCATTGCTCCATCAAAATCCACTAAACCCCGGACAATGGGGCTCGTGCCGAGGGCGAGGGAGTTGGTGAGTTTATCGACTAAGTTCAGTTGGGAGGTGGTGAAGAAGGCTTTGAGGCCGTTGAAGGGTGCGCCGGTAATGAAGCGAAAATCCAGTTCCCCGATGCGGCCGCCGGTATTGATGAACGTGTGGGTGTGCTCTTTAACCAGCAGATGATCAAAGGCTCCTACTTTGCGCATCAGATCAAAAAGGTTGTAGTAGCAGCCAAAGAAGACATGCAGCCCCATTTCCAAATGGTTGCCGTCTTTATCGACCCAACTGCCGACTTTGCCGCCGACGAAGTTGCGGGCTTCGTAGATGTCCACTTGATGCCCCGCATCGACTAATTCGATGGCGGTGGAAAGTCCGGCTAGGCCTGCCCCAATGATGGCTACTCGCATTTTTTGGTCTGTGTTTGGTGATTC
>RECT01000046.1 GCA_007693875.1 Spirulina sp. DLM2.Bin59 | reverse complement strand
GGCTTGGCGACGACGTTGGCGGGGTTGGGCATCGGGGCGGTGGGTTTGGGGCGCGTTTATGGCCAGGTGGGGGTGGGGTTGCCCCTGGTGGTGAGTGCGATCGCCATTGTCATGGGGCTGAATTTGCTGGAAATTGTCCCCCTGCGGTGGCCCAATTGGGGCGGCGGCGCTTGGATTGGGGAACACCTCCCCCAGGGGGTGCGATCGTACCTGTTGGGGCTGACGTTTGGACTCGTTGCCTCTCCCTGTAGTACGCCGGTTTTAGCGACGCTGTTAGCCTGGGTAGGGAGCCGTCAAAACTTCGCACTGGGGGCGGTGTTGTTGTTGGCCTATGCCTTGGGCTATGTGTTGCCATTGGTGTTGGCGGGAACATTTACCGGGACAGTCAAGCAATTGCTCAGTCTCCGGCAATGGTCGGGGTGGATTAATCCGGTGAGTGGTGTGGTTTTAATTAGCTTTGGCGTGTTTTCGCTGCTTTCCCGTCTTGTTTAGGCCATCCTCGGAGCTGAGACGATGGCGGGGGATCTTGTAGGTGAGGAAATCCTTCGCCAAAAACGTGTTGGGGAAAATGGCTTGGGCTTCGGTTAAGAGATCCGCCAATTGAATCGGGTTGCCCGGTGCATAGCGAGGGCTGAAATGGGTGAGGATCAATTGCTGCACCTGGGCTAAATAGGCGACTTGGGCCGCCATCGTCGAAGTGGAATGGAGGCGATCAAAGGCCATCTGAGCATCTTCATGGGCAAAGGTAGCTTCATGAATCAGCAAATCTGCCCCCTGAGCGAGTGCTACCGCATTGTCACAAAACACCGTATCGGTACAATAGACCACACTCCGCCCCGCTTCTGGCGGGTCACACAAATCCCCACCATTAATCCTGCGGCCATCCTCAAGGGTGACAGTTTTGCCCTGTTTGAGCGCTCCGTAGAGGGGGCCGGGGGGAATACCTAAAGCGGTGGCTGCTTCAACCCGAAACCGGCCAGGACGGTCTTTTTCCGTCAGCCGATAGCCGTGGGCGGGAATTCGGTGGGTGAGGAGGGCGCAGGTGACTTGAAACTGATCATCCTCATACACCACTCCCGGCGCAATGGGATGGACATTCACCCGCCGGCCAATATCCATATAGGAATATTTGCTGGCGGTGGCAATGTAGTCTTTCAAGCCAGGGGGGCCATAGATGTCGATGGTTTGACCGGTACCAGCAAGGCCACAACTGGCGATCAAGCCCATGAGCCCATAGATATGATCCCCATGCATATGGGTGATGAAAATGCGGCGAATTTGCGAGGGGCGGATGTCGCTGCGCAGGAGTTGGTGCTGTGTGCCTTCGCCACAGTCAAAGAGCCACACTTCGGCCCGTTGGGGCAAACGCACGGCCACACTGGAAACATTGCGCGATCGCGTCGGCACACCAGAACTGGTTCCTAGAAAAGTTACCAAAACCATGGGTCTAAAGCCCCGCCCCTACAGGGCGGCTTTTAAGGGTGTACAACCACAGTCTAGCGGATAGGTTGACCGACTCCCCCGTTAGCAAACGAGAAAACGGGGGGTTTGTGCTTCACCCTCGTAAAAGATTTACGGTGGTAGGGACTTGGGTTAAGATCACGGTGATATCAACGACACTCCCTTGCATCTACCCGTTGTTTGAATTTTTCTCCTTAAATATGCTGAGAGTTGATGTGCTTTACGCTACTCGCTCTTGCTCAGGAAATCGCCAAATTTGCGGTCTTTTTTTTTGGCGAGAGCTTTTAAAATAGAGTCATGAGGGTTTTCTAACAAAATTTGCAAAATCTTCCCGCTTCCCCCGCAAAGATTATGTTAAAGCACGCACTTACCCCCAACCCCCTATTTCGACCGACACAGGTTCTCAACCAACTGCGTAGCGGTCAAGTCTTCTATGTCAAAGCACGGCAGGGTAATGGCATGATTATTTGCCATCCCCACTATGCGGAGGTGGTGGGCCCTGGTGCTTTGGTGGGGGGCGTGGTGGATTTAGACTGTGCTCGGTTAATTCCCCTGGGTAATGCGGCTCTGACCTACCCTGAAAATTTTGAGCGCAAGCGTAGAGCTTTTCACGCCCGCAGCCAATGGATCGAAGCTACAGGCAAGGCGGTGGATTGTCCGGTCCCGCTGAAACGGGCCCGGCGGATTGTGGTGATGATGCGGCAATATTTCGGGCCGCGGGCGATCGCCGAAATTCCCGACGAAGTGCTCGGCAATATTGTCGGCGTTTTCCCTCAAACCATCGCCATGGCCCGCCAAAGTCTCCGCCGCAGCCAACGCCCTGCGCCGCCGGCCCCTCGGCCCATGGCAACCAGTAATACTCGATAAGCATAAATACCCTAAGTATAAATACTCTTTAAACCCGGCATAAAGCCCAGATTTAATCTCAAGCTCAATAAACATTGTGTGGTAATGGGGTATAATAACCGAGGAACTTTGGGCACAAAGCTTTGAGCACAAAGTGATGCTTGAATCGTAACTATGGACTGATTTTCCTCCCTACCTTGTCATCTTTGATTGACGTGGAGAGGATGTCAAAGTGCGGAGTTAATGACGCTGTAGTTCAGACTATTTCCGGTCTGGAGGGAAAATCTCATGGGAAAAACCTTGGTCAATAGGACTCACCTGTTGGTGCAAGATGACATTGATCACATTCTTGCCGGGCAGCCAAAATCTGTCCAAGATCGCTTTCAGTCCTGTAATTTAATGCCCGATCTTCTCGCTTATGTTTTGAGCCGAATTCCTAATCTTTATGCTGTTTGTCAAGAGGATGATTCTTTGGACCTGTCGCCCATTACCTATGAATCTGCCCAACGACA
The DNA here is from genome assembly GCA_007693875.1 of Spirulina sp. DLM2.Bin59. Classification (GTDB taxonomy): domain Bacteria; phylum Cyanobacteriota; class Cyanobacteriia; order Cyanobacteriales; family Spirulinaceae; genus Spirulina. The sequence goes on along the minus strand of RECT01000046.1, from coordinate 1,484 downwards.
ACTTGAACGGGAAACCCTTATTTATCAAGGCATCTACTGTGTCCTTGAGAAAAGTCAAGAGCCTCAAACTGCGAAATCTGCCCAGAACCAAATTGGCCAGCGCCCTGGAATCCATCTCCGGCGGTAAACTGCACTGAATTTGGCGCGAAAAGGGGAGCCATCGGCTCCCCCGGTTAGGAAAGCGATCGCCCCTAGCTTGCGGTTGCTGGTTTTTGGGTGGCGGGACGGGGTGTATTGAGAGACAGTTGATTTGTATTGGTTTCTGTTTCCAAAGGCACAAATTCGATGTGGTTTAACAGGGTAGTGACAAAGGCAAATACCAGAAAGGGCAACGACAGCACCACAACAACCCCAATGGTTAAAAAGGCATAGGCTTGGCGCGTACTGCTCCAGATCGCTAGGGTGGTGGCCAGGGAGATGAAAATGACAATCAGCCAAATAATAATTTGGCCGTAGATGTCCCCAAATGTCAGGGTGCATCGCATCCGGTAGATCTGTTGCTCGTTATCCATGGAACTCCTGTATCAGGTGAAGGGTTGGCCGATTAACCCCTATTGTTAGACGATCATCCCCCATTGTTAAGCGGCTTTTAAGATCATTTTACATTGTCTCAAATTCGTCAAAATTCCGATGGCTGATCGCGGCCCCCAAATCAGGCAACCACAAGCCGCCATTCGTGGAGCTGATAGCGGACGCACTGATGGATGATGAGGGGGTCTTGGGCAATGATTGCCTCTGCTTCGGCGCGAGATTTTGCCCAAAACAAGAGCATACCGCCACCATATTCCCGCCAATAGCCAGTTTTCGCCTGATACCCCTGGGCAATCAACCCCTCAACGTAGGCCCGATGGGCAGGAACCTGTTGATCAAAGGTGGGGCGATCAACAATTCCCTGCTCGATTTTAACAAACCAAGGCATAACAGTCTTTACAATTGCGGCATCCTCCTATGATAGCCAAAGGCTTTGAGAATTCACAGGAGGTTGTCGCGTGATTGTTGGCATTGTTGGTTTGGGGTTAATTGGTGGCTCGTTGGGGTTGGAGTTGCGATCGCAGGGTTATCGCGTTTTGGGCGTTTCTCGCCAGGCGGCCACCTGTGAGCGGGCGATCATCCGGGGGGCGGTGGATGGGGCGGCGGTGGATTATGGCATTTTGGCGACAGCGGATCTGATCTTTCTCTGCCCCCCGATCCAAGCCATCCCGATCACGGTGGCCCAACTTTTGCCCCACCTCCACCCCCAAGCGATTCTGACGGATGTGGGATCGGTTAAGGGGCCGATTGTGGAGGCGATCGCCCCCCTTTGGCCCCGGTTTATTGGCGGCCATCCCATGGCGGGTACAGCGGATCAAGGTATTGAAGCGGCCCACTTGGGCCTGTTTCGCGATGCCCCCTATATCCTCACCCCTACCCCCACCACGCCCCCGGACTGTGTGGCGGCAATGACGGCGATCATTGAAGCCCTCGGCAGCCATCTCTACACCTGT
>RECT01000097.1 GCA_007693875.1 Spirulina sp. DLM2.Bin59 | reverse complement strand
CCGCCGCCGTCCGGCAGATCCCCGCACTATGCCAGAGTAACCGCTGCAATTCCTGCCGCCAAGCGGTAATCTGCGCCAGATCCACCGGGGCTAAGGGTAGGGATGCCCCCAGGGATGCAGGGGTGGGGGGCGTTGTGGGTAACGTTAAATGCTGTAATTGGGCGGCATAAACAATACATTCCAGGAGGGAATTACTGGCTAACCGATTCGCGCCATGCACGCCAGTGCTGGCCACCTCGCCAATGGCATAGAGGCCCGGCAATGTGGTTTCATTCTCTAAATTCACCGCCACTCCCCCCATCCAATAGTGAGCCGCTGGCGTGACAGGAATCGGCTCTTGGAAGGGATCAATGCCCCATTTTTGGCAGACTTGGATGATATTGGGGAAACGGTACTGAATGCGATCGCGGTCAATACTGCTTAAGTCTAAAAAGACCCGTCCTTGGGTGGGATCGGGTTCGGTGCGTTCGAGGTAGTCAAAAATGGCCCGACTGACGCGATCGCGGGGGGCTAATTCCCCCTGGGGATGGTATTCAAAGGCAAAACGATAACCTTGGCGATCGACCAAATGCGCTCCTTCTCCCCGCACCGCCTCGGAGATCAAAAAGCGAGGCGCACCGGGTTGGCTGAGGGCCGTGGGGTGGAATTGGAAAAACTCCAAATCCCGCAACATCGCCCCCGCCCGCCAAGCCAAGGCCACGCCGTCCCCGGTGCTCACCGTCGGGTTCGTGGTTTGGGCAAAGACTTGGCCGCCGCCCCCGGTGGCGAGAATCACCGCCTTGGCCCGCAACCAATGAACACGATGATCCGCCCACAGGCATAGCCCCTGACAGCGACCCCCTTCCTGCCAAATTTGGAGGGCGAGGGTTTGGGAAAAGACTTGAATATTGGGCCGTTGAAAGACTTGCTCGATGAGGATCGAGACGATCGCCCGCCCGGTGGTATCAGCGGCATGGAGGACGCGGGGCTGGGAATGGGCTGCTTCCAGGGTGAGGGCTAAATCTGGGCCGTGGCGGTCAAAGGCCACGCCATAATCCACCAACTGATCAATGGCAGCGGCGGCATGGGTAACGAGGAAGTCCACCGCCTGGGGATCGCAGAGGTCGGCCCCCGCTTTGAGGGTGTCGTCTAAATGAAATTGAGGACTATCCTGGGGCGAAACTGCCGCCGCAATCCCCCCCTGGGCCCATTGGCTGGCTCCCGTTTGGAGGGTTTCTTTGGTGAGTAAACAGACGGAATAGTGAGCGGGCAAACAGAGGGCGGCATAGAGTCCCGCCGCCCCCGCCCCCACCACTACCACATCAACTGCTGTGGGCATTGTTCCCGGCTCACTCATAGTCTCTTTTAGGGATGAAGATATGAGGATCTATCCTAGGGGATTGGGAGCGGATCAGCGCATTTTTGGTGAAATTCACCATTATTCTTAACGAGCCGTGGGGGTTAATGTCCGCACATACCGCTCAAACCACAGCCCGGCGATCATAATCCCCACGCCACAGAGGAAGAAAACCAAGGCTTTGGCCACCAGGCCCGTATCGTATTCGAGCATCCGGGAAAAGATTTGCAGGACGAGGATCAAGATGCCCCACCAAAAGCCTTGGCGCTGACCATTGCCGAGGGCTTCACGGATGCAGGCGATCGCCATCAACACTAACAACGTATTGATCACAATGGGCCCCAACACATCCATCGGGCCAAATTCGCCGTGATACCAAATCACGATCCCGAGCGTCCCCACAAAGGCCGCCACCATCGTATCCAAGAGCGTCAGCCGCCACACCGGGCCACGGTTGCCCAATTGCCACCACAGCCAGAGGGCGATCGCCCCAAAGATGGCTAATAAAATAAACCCCTGCACCATATCGAGATTGACGGTGGGGCTATTGCCCACCCTCAGCCGCTCTGTCCAGAGATAGCGAAAAGACGCTAAATAGGTATAGCTACTGAGGTAAAACACGGTTAACCGGGGGCCAAATGCCGCTGGAGTATTGGGGAGATCGGGCCGCCAAGGCCAGAGCAGGAGGGGAACGAGGCAACTGGCGGCGATTATGCCCGCCACAAACCAGAGGCTTTCTTGGCGATACAGTACGGCCAACCATTGCAGGAGGCGAAATTGCAACATCCAAGCGATAAACACTGTGCCCAGGCCAAATAACCAAGGGGAACGACAGGTACGGGCGAGGGGGAAAAAGAGGGCGATCGCCACCAAGGGCATATAGTCGAACAGCAGCAACCATAGTCTGCTGGTATAGGGGTCGGGGTAAAACCAGAGGCTACTGATCATGACCAAAATCATCGAGAGAATCCCCAGCATGGCCAGGCGCAAACTGTAGGCCATGGCCAACACCGCCAACCCCCACACCAGGAACAGCACCTGGACGGAGCCGGTTTGGTGGAACATCTGGGAGAACAGGGCCATATTCGCGCCAATCAACAAACTTCCCAGGAGGAGCAACCCCTGACCCAAGCGGGTCAAGCCTGCCCGCCGCCAAAGGTAAAACCCGCCGCTATTCACCCCTACAAATAGGGTTAGGAGCAGGATCACCCTTGCCTCCCTGGGCCACACCTGCCAATTGGCTGCTACGAACGTAATCGCGGCTAACCCGATTAAAACACTCCCCAAACCGAGGAGAATCATCACAAACTGATTGCGATTGGCTTGATCGAGGTCATCGAATTGGTAGCGATCGCCCAGTTGATCATAAAGTTCTGGGGGAATTAACCCTTCATCGCGCCAGGCGATCGCCTCTTGGCGCAACTGAAACCGAAATTTTGCAGAAGCCATAGGGAGCATCAGAAACAGATGCCCCTATTCTGGTCTTAAACTACAGCTTCAGCCATCCAAGCCTGTGCCAGTTGCCAGAATTAACCTAAGGGGCGATCGGGGCACGCTACCCAGTCACGCCATCGAGCAGACTCCAGTCTCCTCAAATCATCTGAACAACCGATCAAGACGTGCCACACTAAAGCCATGGCACGAGTTCAACTGACAAACCTTTCTACCCAGGAGGAGGTCACTGGTGAGCTATAATTCCCAATAAATTTTTCTTTTCATTCCAGGTTGGGTAGTGCGAAAACAGGAAGCCCTTACATTACTGGCAAACCATCAAAACAGGCTGAAGGATTTTGGCGTGAAGTCTCTGTCCCTTTTTGGTTCAGTGGCAAGAGATGAAGCCCGAACAGACAGCGATGTTGATCTGCTAGTAGAGTTTGATCGTCCAGTTGGGTTATTTACGTTTGTGCGCTTGAAACGATATCTGGAGGAGATTTTAGAGAGTTCGGTTGATCTGGGTACGCCCGACTCTCTCAAACCTTATCTACAAGAACCCGTTTTCCGGGAGGCGATCCGTGCCTTCTAGAGATTGGCAACATAGAGTGAGAGATGTGCTAGATGCGATCGCAGAGATCCGAGAGTTTACAAACGAGCTCACCTGAATGCCATGTCTCCTGACACGCTTTGTAGAATTGAGGGGCGTAGGGGCGAAAAAATTAAACCTTTCGCCCCTACTACACAATCTGATTAAACGGATATAGCCCTAGGGGAGGTCGCTGCTGCCCATGAGGAAGCGATCGCACGCCTGCGCAACCCCTCGCCCCTCATTAATCGCCCACACCACTAAACTTTGACCGCGACGACAATCCCCAGCGGCAAACACATTGGGCAAACTGGTTTGATAATCGCCATGGTCTGCCTTGACATTGCTGCGGCCATCCCGCTCTAAACCCAGGGCATCGAGTAAGGGTTGCTCTGGCCCTAAAAAGCCCATGGCCAAAAGCACCAATTGGGCTGGCAAAACCTTTTCCGTTCCGGCAACGTGCTGGGGAATAAACCGGCCTTGGTCATCCTTGGCCCAATTTACCTCAACGGTATGCACCGCCTTAATCTGGCCCTGCTCATCCCCCTCAAATTTGGTCGCTGTCCGCACATAGGCGCGGGGATCATCGCCAAACTTAGCCGCCGCTTCTTCTTGGCCGTAGTCCATGCGGTAGATTTTTGGCCATTCGGGCCAAGGGTTATTGGCGGCGCGGGTTTCTGGTGGGCGGGGCATGATTTCCAACTGGGTGACACTGTTGCAACCATGGCGGATCGATGTGCCAACGCAATCGGTTCCCGTATCCCCCCCACCGATGATCACCACATCCTTACCCGCCGCTGAGATGAAATCAGCGGTATTTTCCCCCGCCAATACCGTGCGGGTGTTGCCGGTGAGGAATTCCATGGCGAAGTGAATTCCGTTAAGATCCCGGCCTTCAATGGGCAGGTCGCGGGGTTTTGTCGCCCCCGTGCAGAGAATCACCGCATCAAATTCATTGAGCAATTGCTGGGCCGGGAGATCCTTGCCCACCTCCGTATTGCAGACAAACGTGATCCCTTCCGCCTCCAACACATCAAGGCGGCGCATCACCACCCCCTGTTTATCCAGCTTCATATTGGGGATGCCATACATGAGCAGGCCACCGGGGCGATCGGCCCGTTCATAGACCGTCACCCAATGGCCCGCCCGGTTGAGTTGATCCGCCGCCGCTAACCCCGCCGGGCCAGAGCCAACGATCGCCACCTTTTTCCCCGTTCGTTGACTGGGGGGCGTGGGGGTAATCCAACCGGATTCCCAACCCTTTTCAGCAATGGCGTGTTCAATACTTTTAATCGTGACTGGCGGACTGGTAATGCCCAAAACACAGGCCCCCTCACAGGGTGCGGGGCAGACCCGGCCCGTGAATTCGGGGAAATTATTGGTTTTGTGGAGGCGATCGAGGGCTTCCGACCAGAGGCCGCGATACACCAGATCATTCCATTCCGGAATCAGATTATTAATCGGGCAACCGCTAGCCATGCGGCTAATTTCAATCCCCGTATGACAGAACGGCGTACCGCAATCCATACACCGCGCCCCCTGATCCCGGAGCCGCTCCTCCGCCATGGGCAGATGAAATTCATCCCAATTGTGAATGCGATCGCTCGGAGCCACATCTTCGGCTACCTCGCGCAGATATTCCATGAAGCCAGTTGGTTTTCCCATTGTTGGTCACAAGTAAAGAGTAGGAAGTGAGAAGTAGGAAGTGAAAAGAATGTAGGGGCGGATTGCATCCGCCCAAGCCTAGAAAATGAACTGCTCAATGTATAAAGATCCGGCTCCCCTTCTCCCAAATTTGGGAGAAGGGGCTGGGGGATGAGGGCACTAGCTGCCGCCAATCCGCGAAATATCACGGGCATTTTCCTCAAAAGCCGCCGACAGCGCATCATCACCACTCAAGCCATTAGCCAAGGCGTTTTGGATATGTTGCAGAACCCGCTTGTAGTCGCGGGGCATCACCTTGATAAACGTGGGGATCATGCTTTCCCAGTTGGTCAAAACCTCCTGAGCCTTATCACTGCCGGTATATTCCGCGTGTTTTTGGATCATCTCCCGCAGATCGCGGATTTCTTCCGGGTCTTCCAGGGCTTCAAGATCCACCATCTCCCGATTGCAACGGGTGGCAAAATCCCCCGCCTCATCGAGAATATAGGCCACGCCGCCACTCATCCCCGCTGCAAAGTTGCGCCCGGTACGGCCGAGAATCACCACTTTGCCGCCGGTCATGTATTCGCAACCGTGATCCCCGATCGCCTCAACCACTGTCTGCACCCCAGAATTGCGCACACAGAACCGCTCACCAACAATGCCGCGAATATAGGCCTCGCCACTGGTGGCCCCGTAGAACGCTACATTCCCCGCGATGATATTTTCTGCTGGGGTGAATGTGGAATTTTTCGGGGGATAAAGGATGATCTTACCGCCACTCAGGCCCTTGCCAAGATAATCATTGGCATCCCCTTCCAATTCCAGCGTCACACCCTTGGGAACAAACGCCCCAAAACTCTGGCCCGCTGTGCCTTGGAAATGGAGATGGATCGTCCCGTCCGGGAGGCCCTCCCAATGGCGTTTGCTGATTTCATTGCCCAAAATCGTCCCCACCACACGGTTAATGTTGCAGATGGGCAGCGTCGCCTTGACGGTTTCGCCCCGCTCAATGGCCGGCCGGCAGAGATCCAACAGCGTCGTCATGTCTAGGGATTTGTCCAAACCGTGATCCTGGGGAATTTGGGCATAGCGGCCCACCTCTGGCCCCACCTCCGGCTGATGGAGGATCTTGCTGAGATCAATGCCCTTGGCTTTCCAGTGCTCCACCGCTTGCTTTTGCTCCAGGGCATCAGTGCGGCCCACCATTTCATTGATGGTGCGGAATCCCAATTGCGCCATGATTTCCCGCAATTCCATGGCGATGAACGTCATGAAATTAACGGTGTGCTGGGGATCGCCGCTGAAATGTTTGCGGAGTTCGGGGTTTTGGGTGGCTACACCGACGGGACAGGTGTTTTTATGGCAAACCCGCATCATGATGCAACCCAGCGTCACGAGGGGGGCGGTGGAGAATCCGTATTCTTCCGCACCGAGGAGGGTGGCGATCGCCACATCCCGCCCCGTTTTCATTTGCCCATCGGTTTCTACGGCAATGCGACTCCGCAGGTTATTCAACACCAAGGTTTGATGGGTTTCGGCTAACCCCAATTCCCAGGGCAAACCGGCGTGCTTAATCGAGGTTTGGGGCGAGGCTCCCGTCCCCCCATCAAAGCCGGAAACTAACACCACATCGGCATGGGCTTTGGCGACCCCAGCGGCGATCGTCCCTACACCCACCTCGGAAACGAGTTTGACGCTGATCCGCGCTTCCCGGTTGGCATTTTTGAGGTCGTGGATCAGTTCCGCGAGATCCTCAATGGAGTAAATATCATGGTGGGGCGGTGGGGAAATTAAACCCACGCCGGGGGTAGAATGGCGCACCTTGGCGATCCAGGGATACACCTTCAGGCCGGGCAATTGCCCCCCTTCACCGGGTTTTGCGCCCTGGGCCATTTTGATCTGGATTTCCTTGGCTTGGGAAAGGTAGAGACTCGTCACCCCAAAGCGACCGGAAGCCACCTGTTTAATCGCACTATTTTTAGAATCCCCTTGCTCATTGCTCCAAGTGTACCGTTCGGGATCTTCACCCCCTTCCCCGGTGTTGGATTTGCCGCCGATGCGGTTCATGGCGATCGCCAGCGCCTCATGGGTTTCCTTGGAAATGGAGCCGTAGCTCATCGCCCCGGTTTTAAACCGCTTCATGATCGCCTCGATGGGTTCCACTTCCTCCAGGGGGATCGGTTCCCGCTCTTTAAAGGCCAGCAGATCCCGCAGCCGGAATTGCTTTTTCCCCTGATCATTCACCAACGCCGCATATTGGCGATAAAGGTTGTAATCCCCTTCCCGTACCGCTTTTTGGAGCAGATGGATCGTTTCTGGCGAGAATAAATGTTCTTCACCATCCTTGCGCCATTGGTATTCACCGCCCACATCGAGGGTAGGACTCGCACCGGGGCGATCGCTAAAGCCGCTATGGTGGCGCAACAGAGCCTCAGCGGTAATCACGCCCAAATCCACCCCTTCCAACCGGGAAGCCGTCCAGGAAAAATAGGTTTCCACAACGCTGTGATGGAGGCCGATCGCCTCGAAAATTTGCGCCCCGCGATAACTTTGGATCGTCGAGATGCCAATTTTGGAGCCGATTTTAATCACGCCCTTCGTGGCCGCTTTGACGTAGTTTTTCACCGCCGTCTTCACGTCCACACCCTTGAGCAAGCCTTCCTGAATCAGGTTTTCAATGCTTTCAAAGGCCACATAGGGATTAATCGCCCCGCAACCATAGCCCAACAGCACGGCAAAATGATGCACCTCGCGGGGTTCCCCGGATTCGAGGACGAGGCCGACGCGGGTGCGCGTGCCGTTGCGGATCAGGTGGTGGTGGAGGCCCGCCACCGCTAACAGGGCGGGGATGGGGGCATGGGATTGATCCACGCCGCGATCGCTCAAAATGAGGATATTTTTACCAGCGGCGATCGCCTCATCTGCCGCAGCAAACAGATTCCCTAACGCGGTCTGTAACCCCTCTACCCCTTGGGCGGCTTCAAACAGAATCGGCAGCGTTTCTGAGGCAAAACCCCGCAGGTTAACATTCTTTAACTGAGCCAGTTCCGCATTGGTGAGGATGGGGGTGGGGAGTTGGATCAGTTGGCAGCTTTGGGGTTCGGGGTTGAGGAGGTTGCCCTCGGAGCCGATGGTTGTCACCGCTGAGGTGATGATCGCTTCCCGGATCGAGTCAATGGGGGGGTTCGTGACCTGGGCAAAGAGTTGTTGGAAATAGTCGTAGAGGAGTTTGGGGCGATCGGATAGGGCCGCCAAGGGGGTATCTGTCCCCATCGCTCCCACCGCTTCCACACCGTTTTGCGCCATGGGACTCACCAGAATCCGCAATTCTTCAAACGTATAACCAAAGGCTTTTTGATGGGCCAACAGTTCAGCCCCCAACGTGGGCGCGGGTTCCGCCGCCGGTAAATCCGCCAAATCCACCCGGTATTGATTCAACCAATCCCGGTAGGGGTGGGCGCTGGTGATTTCCTGCTTAATTTCTTCATCGGCTACAATTCGCCCCTGCTCCATATCCACAAGGAACATCCGCCCCGGTTCGAGGCGACCCTTAAAGGCCACCCGCTCCGGTTCAATGGGCAAGACCCCGGCTTCTGAAGCCATGATCACCAGATCATCATGGGTGACGTAGTAACGGGAGGGCCGCAGACCGTTGCGATCCAACACCGCCCCCATCATCGTGCCATCGGTGAAGGCAATGGAGGCGGGGCCATCCCAAGGCTCCATCAAGCAGGCGTGGTATTCATAAAACGCCTTACGCTCATCGCTCATCGATTCATAGGCAGCCCAGGGTTCCGGGATCATCATCATCATCGCGTGGGGCAATGACCGACCCCCCAACGTCATCAATTCCAATGTGTTGTCAAAAATGGCGGAATCACTGCCGTCCATGTCAATGATCGGCTGCATGGCCTTGAGGCTGTCGCCAAACAGTTCCGAAGCAAAGAGGCTTTGGCGGGCGTGCATCCAGTTGATGTTCCCCCGCAAGGTGTTGATTTCCCCATTGTGGGCGATGTAGTGGTAGGGGTGCGATCGCTCCCAACTGGGGAATGTATTCGTACTGAACCGGGAATGAACTAAACCGAGGGCACTGGTAAACCGCGCATCACTCAAATCGGGGAAATAACTGCGTACTTGGGGGGGGGTGAGCATCCCCTTATAAACAATCGTGCGGCTGGAAACGCTGGTGGAATACCAATATTCATCCACGCCGGCCCGCTGAATTTCATGGTGCGATCGCTTGCCAATCACATACAACTTGCGCTCAAACCCCAAATCATCGGCAATATCGGGATTGCGGCCAATAAACACCTGTTGAATAAATGGCTCACTGTCCTGGGCCGTCTGGCCTAAATCGCTGTGATCCGTGGGTACATCCCGCCAACCGAGGATCGTTTGCCCTTCTTCCGTGGCAATTTTTTCAAAAATTTCCCGGCCCCGCTGGCGAATCACCGGATCAGGATTGGCAAAAAACATGCCTACGCCGTAATGGCCCGGAGCCGGGAGCGTCATCCCCAGTTCCTGGGCCGCCGCCTGGAGAAAATCGTGGGGGAGTTGGGTGAGAATTCCCGCCCCATCGCCGGTATTGGGTTCTGCCCCGACAGCCCCCCGATGTTCGAGGTTGACCAGAATCGTCAGGGCTTGATCAACAATGCCGTGCGATCGCACTCCCTTCATCTGCACGATGAACCCAACTCCGCAGGCATCATGCTCTAGCCGTGGATCGTACAAGCCCTGTTGCTGTGGTCGTTTGATGTTATTCATGGATGCAATTCGTGAAGGGAAACAGTGAGTCGCGCCAGCAGAGATACAGTCTGAGTTTTAGAATTGTCTCTCTAAAAACTGGAAAAGGGGATCATTCTTAATAAAATGATCAAATCTAAGTCACAGGGCCTCGTAATCTTGCATTGTAGAGGCCAGCTAGGCTGTAATTATGGGCAAATCATGACATCAAACCTATACGCAGCTTGAGGTTCTCCCATTTTGATTATCGGGAAAAATAATTTTCTAACTGTAAAATTGGTCACAAAACCAGATCACCTCTACCGCCAAGATGATCCCTGAAGAGGGCGGTATCGAGATCCTTTCCTCCCCGGGAATCGCTCTCACCGGTAGAACCTTGACAATACCATCGGGGCTGGCTTCCAGTCAAAAAAACAGGAAAACGGTAGCTAAACAGCAGTGCTCACCAGGAATTCAACATTTAATTTCTACGGTTGGGGAAGGATTACCGCCAGACCACTGCTCTGCTGTAGATCTTGATTTAGACTGGGGTTAAGCGAAAATTTCCGTTGCCCAGAAAATTTTAAGTAAACGTTGATCAATCGGGAGAATTAAGTATGACTGGCCAACCCTCGGTAAACCCTAAGCCTGATGTTGCTGCCCCCAAGTCGGAGCGGGAAGCAGTGATCATCGCCCAGGATGTGGAGAAATGGTATACCAGTAACCAGTTTCATGTCTTGCGGGGGGTGAGTCTGACGGTGCGTCGGGGGGAGGTGGTGGTGATTATGGGGCCATCGGGATCAGGGAAATCAACGTTTATTCGCACGTTTAACGCCCTTGAACCCTACCAGAAGGGGCGAATTACCATTGATGGCATTGAACTCTCCCATGATTTGAAAAATATTGATGCGATCCGCCGGGAAGTGGGGATGGTGTTTCAGCAGTTCAACCTGTTTCCCCATTTGAGCGTGTTGCAGAATGTCACCCTGGCCCCCATTTGGGTGCGTCGTCGCAAAAAAGCGGAAGCGGAGGCGGTCGCCCTCAAACTCCTCGAAAAAGTGGGAATTCTCGAACAGGCCCGCAAGTTTCCGGGGCAACTCTCCGGGGGGCAACAGCAACGGGTGGCCATCGCCCGCGCCCTGGCCATGCAGCCGAAAATCATGCTTTTTGACGAACCCACCTCGGCCCTAGATCCGGAAATGGTGCGGGAAGTGCTGGATACGATGCGATCGCTAGCCAACGATGGTATGACGATGGTTTGTGTCACCCATGAGGTGGGGTTTGCGCGGGAAGTGGCCGATCGCGTCGTCTTGATGGCGGATGGCGAACTGGTGGAAGAAGCCACGCCGACGGAGTTTTTCACGAAACCCAAACACGAACGGACGAAACAATTCCTCTCCCAAATCCTCTAAACAGCGTAGGGGCGAGGGTTTCGCCCCCGCTAGCCCATGAAGAGGGTGGCTAATTGTTGGCTGAGTTGGGCTTTGCCGAAATGGGCGATCGCCTCCTCCCGCAGCCAATCCCCCTGACAGCGGCGATCTTCCCCCCGCAACATCGCGAGGCAACCTTGGGCGATCGCCGCCACATTGCGATGCTCCACCTGCCACCCCAGCCGCCCATCCTGCAAGGGGTCAGCGGAGCCATCCCCCAACCCCGAGAGGACGGGGATACCGCTGGCCATAGCTTCCAAGTAAACAATACCAAACCCTTCCTGGGAGGGCATCACATAGGCATCTGCCACCCGGTAATGATCAGGTAACTCTGCTGTGGGCACAAACCCGGCAAAAATGACGCGATCGCTCACCCCCAGATCCGCCGCCAACTGGGCTAATCGAGGCTGATCCCCCCCGCGACCAATCACTAGATATTTCACATCGGGCATCTGGGCGACAATCTCCGGCAGGGCTTGAATCGTCACATCCACGCCCTTATAGATATCTTCGGGCCAGAGGCGGGCGACGGTCATCAACACTTTAGCTCCGGTTAACTGATAGCGCGCTAACAATTCCGCCGGTTTGGGCCCTGGGGTAAATTCTGTTTCATCCACCACACAGGGGAGAAATTGCACCCGTTGGGGGGGAATCTCGTAGGCGGCACAGAGGCGATCGCGGCTATGGCGGCTAATGGCCCACACCTGATCCGCCCCCCGTAGACCGCGAATTTCCCAGGGGGAAAGATATTCCCAATTCCCCCACACCTCTTTGCCGTAGGTCATCAAGGTATAGGGGATCTTGAGTAATTTGCAATAGAGATAAACCAAGGGGGCAAGCTTCACATGGCCACAAATCACCCGCTCCGGTCGTTCAAACAGCAGGGATTGGAGCAGATGTTGGGCTAAACGGGCGCGTTCCATCGTTCGCGAGGTGTGGCCTAAATAGGTAAACGTGAGTTGTGGTGAATCGAGGGGATTGTGAGCCGGAGGCTGATCATGGAGCAGGGCCACCGTCCCTCGGCAACCCTGTGCCTTGGCCCAATCCTGATAGGCGGCCAACACATCCATCACATAGGATTGAATGCCGCCTTCGCGGGTGAATAGTTCTAAAAAAGCAAAGTAATGGCGCATGGTGGGGGGTGAGCTTCGATGGCGGTTGGTGTAGGGGCGAAACATTTTTCGCCCCTACATTAGGGTTGCACGTTAAGCTTCCGGTTCGATCCCCAGCGATCGCAGTTGTGCCGCCAACCGTTCAGCCCGTTGCCGTTCCTGTTCAGCCCGTTGCTGCTCCAAGGCAACCCGTTCCGTATCCCAGAGCAGCATGTTTCCCGCCGCATCCCACCACCGTAACCAATGGCCTTGGAGGTTTTCCCGTTCCCCCTGCCAAGGGCCTAAAAACAGATCCAGTTCAGGAATCCAGAACCGGCCTTGCTCGTTGGGGGTTTGGAGTTTATAAGGGGGGGTGTGGTTTTCCTGACGGTAAAGTTCTAAAACCCCAGTTTTGAGGTTGAAAATACCATAATTAGGAACGGTTAAAATTTGTTCATAGTAGAAGAATTTCCCCGGTGGATAGGTGGATTTAATGGAGTATTCCGTACCTTCGGTTTCCGAGAGAAATTCTAAGGCGATCGCCGGTAAATCCCCCTGAAGCTGGGGGGTATAGCTGCGAATCACTTCCTCCCGATTGACGGTAATGCGAGGAATATAGGCCCAGTCAGGGGCTTTGACGACCATCTTGTCGTTAACGGTGGCACAAATCCCGTAGTTGGTGCAGGCGAGGGCAGTTTCCGGGAGACGGTTGGCGAGGCGGAGGCTTTGGGTAAGGGCAGCGGCCAGGGCCGGTTGGGCAAGATCACTAAGAGAGTCATCGGGTAGCGGCCAGTGGTCGGGGAATTGTTGCCAAGTGATGACGTAGGGGGGAGCAGAGGCAACCATAGTCGGCTTAGAGAACATCTGCTCACCATTCTAACCCGTTATCCCCAGTCTGTCCCCCATCCCCGCAACGTGCTGCACCTAAATTCAGGGGCAATTTGCGCTAGCGCATCTAGAATAATTGAGGAGTCTTTAGATTATCGGGTTTCATGATCGTATTAAAATTTTCAAATATTCTTCTTGATCTGAAAGCGAAGACGGCAACTTAGCAGTTTATTTATACGAAATATCCCTAAAGAATATGCCCACTGTCTTGATACATTAACAAGTTCAAAATTCACTTCTCGTAGACATTCAGGTGTTAAAATAGCAAATTTTTTGCCAAGCTCTCCATCAATATGTTTAATATAGCGTTTTCGGTACTCGTGAGATATAACCCTCACCCCAAACCTCTCTCCCAAAGAGGGTGAGGGGGTTTGGGTTGTTGATTTTTACCTTTGCGATAGAGAGCGGACTGGAGTCCTGAAGATGAACACTTAGGAAGCTAAAGCGACTTCAACCATTTGCTGCAATTCGCCACTTTGGTAAAGCTCGATCATGATATCGGAGCCGCCTAAAAATTCGCCATTGAGATAAACCTGGGGAATTGTGGGCCAGTTGGAATATTCCTTAATGCCTTGGCGAACTTCTGGATCAGAGAGCACATCAAAGGTAGTGAAAGGAACGCCACAAATGCTGAGAATTTGGACAACATTGTTAGAAAATCCGCATTGGGGCATTAACTTTGAACCTTTCATAAACACAACAATTTTGTCTTGTTTTACGAGGTCATCAATGCGTTTTTGGACTTCTGGTGTCATGGTAATTTAAGGGGTAGTGGAACAGGAAAAAAGCAAAATTTTGATCTCTTGGATCTCGTTGATCTAAAGGTTTAGGCGTTGGCGATCGCCCAACTATCGGGGGTATAGGTTTTTAAGGCCAGAGCATGGATGGCTTCGCTGGCGAGGGCTTCTTGTAAAGCACCGTAGACCATCTGATGCTGTTTGACGCGGGTCTTCCCTTCAAAAGCGGTGGAAATTACCGTGGCCTGAAGATGATCACCACCCCCGGTGAGGTCTTCTACCGTCACCTGGGCATCGGGCAACTGGGCCTTAATCATTGATTCAACTTGGTTTAAGCTCACCATAGGTCTATTAGGGTCTTGAATCTTGAGTTTGATTTTAACGTTCCTTGGGAAATCAGGGGGCTAGTCCGCAAACCCTAATTCAACCAGTTGCCGGAAGGCTTGCTCACCAAGGCCAGCAGTGGGATTTTGCGATCGCACGATCTGGATCAACAGCGGCACGGAGAGTTCTGGCTGATTTTGGGCACGGTGGACGAGGGCCAGTTGATAGGTGGTCTGATCCCGGAGTTGGGCACTTTCAAGGGCTTTTTGCCGTTGATCCTGAGCAACCTCACGATCAATCCCGGAAAAAGTGTCGGAGAGTTGTTGATGAAAATTGGAGAGTTGGTTAAAAACCTGGCGGGCCTGTTGAAACTGGGACTGAGCTTGGCTGTAATTGCCCGCATTAACCGATGCTTCGGCACCGCGAATCAGGTTCTGGCCACCTTCAAAACTGAGTAACGTGGGGGTTGCCTCTGGAATGACATCGGCAAAATTACCACTGGGGCGGACAAACCCAAACCGCACCAACCGTTCATGGGCTTGACGACCGAGGGGAGTGGTGGGGTTTTGCGATCGCACGATTTGGATCAGCAACGGGATTGATAAATCCGTCCGCCCTTGGGCATGGTGCGCTAAAGCGAGTTCATGGGTGGACTGATCCCGCAGTTGGGCGGTTTCGAGGGCCTGTTGTCGCTGTTGGGCGGCGCGGCGGCTATTGATACCGGCAAAGCTGCCGGAGAGTTGCTGATAAAAGTTGGAAAGTTGGTTAAAAACCTGGCGGGTGGCTTGGAGCTTTTCCACCGCAAGGTCATGATTACCTTGGGCGCTGGCTCTGCGCCCTTCATCCAATAATGCCATGCCACCAGGCACGCTCAACACACTGCTGCTTTGCTGCAAAATGCGCGGATCCTCAACGGCAAAGGGATCCGGCTCAGGGTCAAAAAATTCTTGGGCTTGAACCCCCCCAGGAAGCCCTAGGGTCAAAACCGTCAAACTGGCCAACATCAGGGGGTGGATAATCTGCTTGAATCTCATTGAAGCCCTCAGACCCGTTCCTAAAACAGTAAAGTTGATTGCAATCGTTTCCTACGATACCCTGTTTCAGACACAATTCTTAAAAAAAAGTTCTCCAAAGGCGGCGATCGCTCCTTTTTGCCAGCCTTCGGCAATGGGTCGGCTCAGACCCCATCTGCCACAACCCTAGGGGATTGGGTATTCTGGAAAGGATCCGTGCTTGCCCGCCCCCGTTATGGCCTATACCGTCAGCGAAATTCAAAGTTTTCTTGTTGCCCAAACGCCCTTGGGGATGTTGCCCCCGGAGGCAGTTGCCGCTGTTCTGGGGCGGATGCGGCCCTTTCGCTATCGCATGGGTCAAACCCTGTTAGTGCGCGATCGGATCCCCCATCAAGTGGTGATTCTCTACGAAGGCCAGGTGCGGCTGATTGGCTACGATCCCACCACAAAAATGCCCCTGACGCTGCAATTACTGCAACCGGGGGACATGATCGGCTGGGTGAGTTTGTTGCGGGGCATCCCCTGCGAAACGGCGATCGCCTCCACAGAAACCATCGCCATCACATTGGGAGCAGAGGAGTTTTTTGCCGTACTCCAGCGTTATCCCGATTTGGCCGCAGCATTTCATCAACGGACGGCGATCGCTGAAGTCTTCGACCTCCTCGCCCGTCAACCCTTCCCCAACATTGAGGACAGCAACGCCCTCAAGCAATTGATCCAGAATGCCGCCACCCATGCCCAGGTGTGTAGCCTTCCCCCCGGTCGTCACCTCCTCCAAGACGAACCGGCCCGCATGCTGCAATACCCCAATCTGGTTTGGTTTCTCAGCGGTGGCGGCCAAGTCACCCACTTTAAACCCGGCTATCCCATCAGCCTCGAACCCCAACAACGGAGCCTAGAGGTGGTGGGGAAATATCCCGCCCGTTTAATTGGGGTTCAATCTGCCGACTTGATCCCCACCTCAGTTGCCGAACCCTTACCAGACCCCGACAGGATCCAACTGCCACCGGAACCAGAAGAGATCCCCTATGCGGCGGAACTCGAAACCGTTAAGGCCCCCAACCCCACCAGCGCCGCCCCCAGTCCCAACCGCCAAAACTATCCCCTCGTTAAGGGGCGATCGCAATTGGATGCAGCGGTGGCCTGCTTCCAAATGTTGAGCCAGTATTTCCAGATGCCCTTCCGCCGGGATGTGATTGAGCGGGTGCTAGGGGATCAACTGCGGCGGCAGGGGAGTTTATCCCTTTATAACTGTGGTTCGGTGGCGGAATTAATGGGATTGACCGCTCAATTGGTGAATATTCCCGCCAGCGCCTTAACGCGATTACAGGGGCCAGCCTTGGTGCAGTGGCAAGACCGGCTCGCGGTGATCTATGAGATTAATGACCATGAATTGGTGATTGGCGCTCCGGAGGTGGGGATTCTCCGCCGCAAGCCTAAGGATTTTCTCGAAGCCTGGGATGAGGTGGGCCAGGTGGTGCTGTTGCAGCCCTCTAAATATACGCCTCAGGAGCGGTTTGGTCTGAGTTGGTTTGGGCCGGTGTTGTGGAAATACAAGGGCGTGCTCACCGAGGTGTTTATTGCCTCCTTCTTTGTTCAACTGTTTGCCCTGGCCAATCCCCTGATCATTCAGGTGATCATTGATAAGGTGATTGTCCAAAACAGTACGGAAACCCTGCAAGTTTTGGGGATTTTTCTGCTGGGGGTGGCGGTTTTTGAATTCATCCTCAGTACGGTGCGCACCTATCTCTTCGTAGATACCACCAACCGCATTGACATGAGCCTTGGCTCAGAAATTATCGACCATCTGCTCCGCTTGCCCCTCAGTTATTTTGACCGTCGCCCCGTGGGGGAACTGTCCAGCCGGGTCAATGAGTTGGAAAATATCCGCACCTTTTTAACCGGGACGGCGTTAACGGTGGTGTTAGATGCGATTTTTTCGGTGATCTATATTGCCGTGATGTTTTTCTATAGTTGGCGGCTGTCACTGCTGGGGCTGGCGATCGTGCCGATTTTTATCATCACTACTCTGATTTTCTCCCCCCTCATCCGTCGGCAATTGCGGGTGAAGGCGGAACGCAACGCCCAAACCCAATCCCATTTAGTGGAGGTGATGTCGGGGATTCAAACGGTGAAGGCGCAAAACATTGAGTTGCGATCGCGCTGGCGGTGGCAGGAACATTATGCCCGCTATGTTTCCGCTGGGTTTAAAACCGTCCAGACTTCCACCCTGGCCAACTCTGCGAGTAATTTTCTCAATAAAATTTCCGGCCTGTTGGTGCTCTGGGGTGGGGCCTATTTGGTGTTACAGGGGGATCTCAGTCTGGGGCAGTTAATCGCCTTTCGGATTATTGCCAGCTATGTCACCAGCCCCCTGTTGCGGTTGGCGCAACTGTGGCAAAACTTCCAAGAGGTGGGGCTATCCCTGGAGCGGTTGGGGGATATTTTGGATAATCCCCAGGAAGGGGAGGCAGATCTGGGCAATATCCCCATGCCGCCAGTGGTGGGGGCGGTGAAATATGAGAATGTCTCGTTCCGCTTTAAACCCAGTGGCCCCCTGCAATTGGTGAATGTCAATCTGGAGATTGCGGCGGGGAGTTTTGTGGGGGTGGTGGGGAAAAGTGGGGCGGGGAAAAGTACGCTCACGAAGTTGTTAGTCCGTTTATATGATTGGGAGTCGGGGCGGATTTTGCTTGATGGTTACGATGTGGCCAAGGTGGAGCTTTATTCCCTGCGGCGGCAGATCGGGGCTGTGCCCCAAGAGCCGCTGTTATTTGATGGCACGATTCAGGAAAATATTGCCCTCAATAACCCCGAGGCTTCCAGTGAGGAGATTGTTGAAGCGGCGCGGGTGGCGGCGGCCCATGATTTCATCATGGAACTGCCCAGTGGTTATAACACGCGGGTGGGGGAACGGGGGGCGGGTTTATCGGGGGGGCAACGGCAACGAATTGCGATCGCCCGCACCGTCCTCCAACGTCCCGCTTTTCTAATTTTGGATGAAGCCACTAGCGCCCTGGATTACCCCACGGAGCAACAGGTTTGCAGCAATTTAGCCGCAGCTTTTCGCGATCGCACCGTTATCTTCATTACCCACCGCCTCGGAACTGTCCAGGGGGCGGATCAAATTGTGATGATGGACAGCGGCGCGGTGGTGGAGGTGGGAACCCATGCCGAACTGATCGCCCTCGAAGGTCGCTATTCTGCCCTCTACCGCCAGCAGGATATCCGTCAAGCCTGATGCCGAGGTAATAGAGGGGCGAAACATGGAGGGGCGAAAAATTTTTCGCCCCTACACCAATTCCCGTTCCCCATTCCCTGTTCCCCACCCTATGCTATAGTGGAAAAGCTTAATTTTTCGGGATGTGGCGCAGCTTGGTAGCGCACTTCGTTCGGGACGAAGGGGCCGCTGGTTCGAATCCAGTCATCCCGATTGGCCCCCTTGGGGCTATCTCACCCACAATATTCCTGCTGAAGGCCTCCGGCCTACCCTGTTGATCCTTCGTTCTGCGGTGGCTCCCATGACCCCAACCGTGATCATTCCCGCACATTTGCAAGTCACCCCAGCGCAGTTTACCCAAATTGCGATCGCTAACCCTGACCTGCGCCTCGAACAAACCCAGACCGGAGAACTGATCATCATGCCCCCTACCGGTGGTCGAACCGGGCGGCGTAACGCCAAACTGATTGCTCACTTTGTTAACTGGAATGAGGCAAGCCAATCGGGAGAAGTTTTCGATTCTTCCACGGCCTTTCGTTTACCCAATGGGGCGGCGCGATCGCCCGATGTGGCTTGGGTACGGCGCGATCGCTGGTTAGCCCTCACCCCCGCCGAGCAAGAGGGGTTCCCCCCCCTCTGTCCCGATTTTGCCCTGGAACTGCGCTCAAAAACCGACCCATTGGCCACACTGCAAGCCAAAATGGGGGAATATCTCGACAATGGCCTGGCTCTAGGGTGGCTGATCAATATTCAAGACCAAACCGTAGAAATTTATCGCCCCGGCCAACCCATGGAGCGGCGCGATCGCCCCACCCACCTCGACGGGGAAACCCTTTTACCCGGTTTAGTCCTACCCCTGATCTCGTTGTGGGCCTAGGGTCAACTATTCCGGCCGGAAAAGGGAATATGTTAACTTGGCCGAAACGGCCGGAATTTCTCGTTCTCCTTGGCGATCGCCCCTATGTTTAGCCCCACCCTCCTTTGGTTCATAGCCGGAGCCATCCTCTGTTTTATGGAGGTGGTGTTCCCCACTGCCTTTGTTGAGTTCATCAT